>NZ_JBMDXJ010000215.1:0-2441 GCF_048594945.1 Pseudactinotalea sp.
GTGCCGGCGGACATCCCCGTGGGGGGCGACCTCGCGGATGCCCCGATCGCCGCGGTGCCCGAGACCGCCTGAGCTGGGCACGCCCACCCGTGTGTCCCCGCGGCCCCGCCGCTCTCGACGGCGGGGCCGCGGGACGTTCTCAGTGGTGCGCCTGGTGGCGCACGGGTTCGGGGAGCGCGGCCTCCCGACGGACGCGGCGGGCGAGGCGCTCGATCGAGATGAGCGCGTCGACAAGCTCGGTGACAGAGACGTCGAAGGGCATGTTGTGGATCGTCTCGCCTTCGGCCGTCGCGGCCGTGGCCACGGTGGTGAGGGACTCGCGGTCGTCTGCGGACAAGCCCACCTCGGTGAGCGTGGTCGGCAACCCCACCCGGGTGGTGAACTCGATGAAGTCGCTGATGTCGCTCGTGGATGCGCCCTCGAGCACCAGTTGTGTTAGCGAGCCGATGTTGACCTTCTGCCCGTGCGCGAGGCCGTGCGTCTGCGGCACCGCGGTCAGCCCGTTGTGGATCGCGTGCGCGGCGGCGAGACCGCCGGACTCGAAGCCGAGCCCGGACAGCAGCGTGTTGGCTTCGACGACCTTCTCGACGGCGGGGGTCACCACTCCCTGTTCCACTGCGTCGAGCGCGGGGAGGGCGTTCTCCCACAGCACGTCCCAGGACAGCTGGGCCAGAGCGGTGCCGGTGAGCGTGGGGAGGCCGCCGGCCATCGTGGCGGCGTGAGCGGCACGGGTGGCGCGGGCCTCGAGCCACGTCGCGAGCGCGTCGCCCACGCCCGCGGCGAGGAACGCTGCGGGCGCGTTGGCCACGAGCTGGGTGTCGACCAGCACCAGGTCGGGGTTGCGCGGGAAGAACCGGTACTCCTCGAACTCGCCAGAGGCGGTGTAGATCACCGACAGCGCCGAGGTGGGCGCGTCGGTCGAGGCGACGGTGGGCACGCTGACCCAACGGATCTCGGCGAGGAACCCTGCCGCTTTGACTGCGTCGATCGTGCTGCCGCCACCGATGCCGACGACGACGTCGATCCCCTTCTCCCTGATCACCCCGACGAGCCGGTCCACCTCCGCCGCGGTGGGGACGCCGCCGAAGGTGTCCCAGACCACGGTGAGTCCGGCAGCGGACAGGGACGCCTCGACGTCGTGCGTGACCACGCCCTGCACGAAGTCGTCGGCGACCAGCAGCGGGGTGCCGCCGAGCGGCGTGAGGTACTCGCCGAGCTGGGCGAGGGCGCCGCGGCCCTGCACGTAGCGGCTCGGGCTGATGATGGTGCGCAAGCTGGACATGCGGGATCTCCTTCGATCGGGGCTCGCGCCGACGCTAGTCACGCGCTCCCGGCGCGGTCACGGAGCACTCTCATCGGGCGAGAACGACTTGACTCAGACTTGACTTATATAAGTACGCGCTTCATCATGGTTGGCATGAGCGAGACACCGATTCCGGACCACACCGTCAGCTACAGCGACCGCGACGGCCAGGACGTCGCCGTGGTCGAAGTCCTGCGCACCTACGCCGGCGACATCGCCGACGTCTGGGACGCACTCACCAACCCCGTGCGGCTGCCGCGCTGGTTCCTGCCGGTCAGCGGCGACCTCACCCTCGGCGGGCGCTACCAGCTCGAGGGCAACGCGGGCGGCACGATCACCGCCTGCGACGCCCCGAACAGCTTCGCCTCCACCTGGGAGTTCGGTGGCTTCACGAGCTGGCTCGCGGTCACCCTGACCGCAGACGGCACCGACCGCACCACCGTGCGACTGGCCCACACCGTGGCCACCGACAACGACCATTGGCGCCAGTTCGGGCCGGGCGCGGTGGGCATCGGGTGGGACCTCAGCTTCCGCGGCCTCGGGCTGCACCTGGCCACTGGCGGCGGCCTCGACCCCGAAGCCGAGCAGGCATGGGACATCAGCCCCGAGGGCGTCGCCTACATCACCGCGTGCGGCGAGGCGTGGTTCGCAGCCGACACCACCGGGGGCGCCGAGGCCGGCGCCGCGCGCGCGCGTGCCGACGCGTGCGTCACCTTCTACACGGTGGCGCCGGAGGCCTGATGCACGCCTTCGACGTGCTCGGCGACCCGGTGCGTCGCCGCATCCTGGAGCTGCTTGCCGACGGCGAAACCGCCTCGGGCGCGGTAGCCGAGATCGTGCAGGGCGAGTTCGGGATCAGTCAGCCGGCGGTCAGCCAGCACCTCAGGGTGCTGCGCGAGAGCGGCTTCGCCGCCGTGCGCCCGGAGGGGACGCGGCGGCTCTATCGCCTCGACCCCAGCGGGCTGCGGGAGGTCGACGCCTACCTCGACCGGCTCCGCACCGGATGGTCCCAGCACCTCGATGCGCTCGACCTCGAGCTCGCGCGCGGCCGGCGGGAACGGCGGCAGCAGCCGGAGCAGCCCACCTGATCGGGTGTCCCGAGTCCAGACACCCGTGGCGGGGGGGCCGCGCCCGGGGC
>NZ_JBMDXJ010000216.1:0-1790 GCF_048594945.1 Pseudactinotalea sp.
CACGTCACCGACCACGCAGATCTCGTCGCGCTCTCCCAGCCACAGGTCGAGCAGGCGCTCGCGCAGGCGGGCATCGGGTACCTGGTCCGCGGCGGCGAACGCTTCTTCTCGCGCACCGAGGTGCGCGAGGCGATGGTGTTGCTCCGCGGCGCCGCACGCGCCCAGACCGACGGCACCATGCCGGAACATGTGCGCGCGGTCCTCACCGGTGCCGGCTGGCAGCCGGAACCACCCGCAGCCCGCGGTGCGACCCGGGAGAAGTGGGAGTCGCTCAACGCGCTCGTGCAGCTGGCTGAGGAGCTCGCCGCTGCCCGCGCCGCCACCATGCAGGGCTTCGTCGACGAGCTGGTGGAGCGGGCCGCCGCCCAGCACGCCCCCACGGTCGACGGCGTCACGCTCGCCTCCCTGCATGCCGCCAAGGGCCTGGAATGGGACGCCGTGTTCCTCGTCGGTATCAGCGAGGGCTTGCTGCCGATCTCGCTCGCCGAGGGTGACGATGCGATCGCCGAGGAGCGCCGCCTGCTCTACGTGGGCATCACCCGTGCCCGCGAACACCTGCACCTGTCCTTCGCGCGATCCCGCAACGCCGGTGGCCGCGGCACGCGCCGACACTCCCGCTTCCTCGACGGCATCTGGCCTGAGGCCGGCACGACCGGTCGCCGTTCGAGCAGGCACGCGAAGGTCGCACCGGTCCGGTCCGCCCCCGCGGCCGAGGATGTCGACCCCGACCTCGTCGACCGGCTCCGCACCTGGCGCGCACGCGTCGCCACCGCGATCGACAAGCCCGCCTTCACCGTGCTGCACGACTCCACGCTCGTGGCGATCGCGGCGGCGCAACCGCGCGAGCTGCGCCAGCTCGCCATCCTTCGTGGCGTCGGACCAACCAAGATCGAGGCGTACGGGGCCCAGATTCTTGCCGTGGTCCGTGGCGAGGACCCCACGACCTGAGCCTCGATGACCGGCGAACGCACCGCCGTCGAACATCGCCGAAAAGAATCTCGATTAATACCTTGGACGAGGTCCGGAGGGCGTGTAACGTCTCCTGTGTTCTGTGAGTCCGGACCTGGCCTAGCCAGCATGAGGGTCCCCGATCTTGAGGAGGTGGAGTTGCTGTGATCAACGAGATTCAGGCCTACGGCCCAACGATCGCTCCCAGCGGCGTCCTCTTCGATCGAGGTATCCGCAATCGGGGGATGAGCGCTCTGCCCATCCCCACCGGCGGCGCGGTCGATTCGACCCGTAGCGCCTGCCCCGGCTCCGCTTCCTGACGCGTTCCTCGCGTTCAGTCGCGGGGCCACCGGCCCGCGGCTGACTTCTCGTCACTGCCATCGATGGCAGACGAGGCGTTCACCTCCGGCCCAGACCGGCTGACCGAACGAGTGCCTCAGGAGCACCCCGTGAAGTACACATCACCTTTTGACACGATCCCCGGGTCGGCGACGAGCTGGCCGTCGCCTGCGGCGACCGACGAGCCCGACCTCTCCCTTCCCTGCCAGGACCCCGACAACCTGGACCTCTGGTTCGCCGAGCGCGGTGACGACGTCGAGCGAGCCAAGGCCATGTGCGGCGACTGCCCGCTCAAGGCGACGTGCCTCGAGGGCGCGGTCGAGCGCGCCGAGCCCTGGGGGGTCTGGGGAGGCGAGGTCTTCATCGACGGTCGCGTAGTCCCGCGCAAGCGGGGACGCGGTCGGCCGCGTAAGGACGAGGCCGCGCGCTGGAACGCAGCGTGAGCGGCACTCCTCACGAGGGGCCGTCGGGGGGGCCCAGGGGGCCCCCCGCGGCCTCGTGGT
>NZ_JBMDXJ010000217.1:0-9890 GCF_048594945.1 Pseudactinotalea sp.
TCAATCATCACGGGCAACGGACGGCAATCGGGTTGACCACCCCGGACGGCTGACGTATCGTTTCGCGGGTTCGATGAAACATGATTCATCGAACCCTGTGTCACCGCACGACTGATTCCTCGACGGAGAGGCCCCGATGCCAGTACAGCCGCTCGCTCATGCACTGACTGGAGCACGCTCGTCGCGCACGGATGTCGCTGAGTTCGCCCACGCGCTGTGGCTCCCTGTGCGGGACCGCCTCTCGCCCGGTCGCGCCGCGGCACGGCTGGGAGGCACAGGAGCCCACTTCGACGACGACGCGGCCGGCTTGGAAGGGTTCGCTCGCCCCCTGTGGGGGCTCGTGCCGCTCGCGGCAGGCGGTGGTGACATCGACCTGGACCCCGTACTCGCCGGCATCGAGGCCGGGGCCGACCCCGCGTCTCCCGAGTACTGGGGTGAGGCGGTCGACCGCGACCAGCGGTTGGTCGAGATGGCCGCACTCGGCCTCGGGCTCGCCCTCACGCCGGAGCGGTTCTGGGACCCGCTGGCCCCGACGTCACGCGACCACCTGTCCCGTTGGCTCGCCCGCATCAACGACGTCGAGTGCAATGACAACAACTGGCTGTTCTTCCGGGTGCTCGTCAACCTCGGCCTCGACCGCGTGGGTTCGCCGCTCGCCAACCCGGCGGGCACCGAGGCGGCTCTTGAGCGGCTCGAGTCGTTCTACCTCGGCGACGGCTGGTATGCCGATGGCGCCGTCGGCCGCGCTGATCACTACGTGCCCTGGGCCTTCCACTTCTACGGCCTGATCTACGCCCGCCTCGCCGGCGAACGTGACCCCGCGCGCGCCGAGCGGTTCCGCGAGCGCGCGGCGTTGATCGCCGAGGACTTCGCGCACTGGTTCGACGACGACGGCGCGGCGCTGCCTTACGGCCGCAGCCTCACCTATCGATTCGCCGCCTCGGCGTTCTGGGGTGCGCTCGCGTTCGCCGATGTGGAGGCGCTCCCCTGGGCGCGGACGCGAGGGCTCTACACGCGGCACCTGCAGTGGTGGCGTGGCCGGGACGTGGACGACCGCGGCGTGCTTCCGATCGGCTACGCCTACCCGAACCTGACCATGGCCGAGGCCTACAACTCCCCCGGGTCGCCCTACTGGGCAGCGAAGGCGTTCCTGCCACTGGCCCTCGCGGAGGACCACCCGTTCTGGTCCGCCGTGCCCGCACCCAGCCGGCGGGAGCCGGTCCGCACGCAGAAGCACGCCGCTCTGATCCTGTGCGACGACCGCGACGGCGGCCACGTGGTGGGGCTGGCCGGTGGACAGAACGCCGACCAGTTCCGGCACGGTCCTGAGAAGTACGACAAGTTCGCCTACTCCACATCCTTCGGCGTCAGCGTCCCCGCCAGCGGCTACTGGCTGCACGAGCAGGCCGGCGACTCGACCCTGCTCCTGAGCGAGGACGGAGTGCAGTGGCGCGGCCGCCGCGCGCCCGAGGACGTCAAGATCGATGACGGCATCGTCTGGTCGCGCTGGCGAGCGTTCGATGACGTCGAGGTGGAGACCTGGCTGTGGCCCCAGCTGCCCTGGCAGCTACGCGTGCACCTGATCCGCACCGGCCGGCCACTCCGGACGGCGGAAGGCGCGTGGGCGCTCGATCGCACCGGCGACCGCCCACCCACCTCACGCGGACCCGAGCCCACCACTCCTGGTAGCGCGAGCGCCACCACCGCAGCCGGCTTCAGCGGCATCCGCGACCTCGACGGCAAGCGCTCCGGCGACGTGGTCCGTGCCGCCCCGAACACCAACCTGATCCACCCCCGCACCGTGATCCCGACGCTGCTGGCCGACCTTCCAGCCGGCACACACGTGCTGCGATGCGCCGTGCTGGGCAGTCGTCACGGTGAGCCTGCGGAGTGGCGCACACCCGTGACACCGCAGCCACGCACTCCCATCACGACGCCTCCCGTTCCCCTCGAAGGCGTGCTCTCATGACCACACGACCCACCGGCCTGCTCGTCATGGGGACCCGCGCGTACACGCAGCAGTTCGGCCCGGCGGAGCTCGCGCGGCTGCGCGCCCTGGTGGACCTGCCAGACCCGGTCTACCTGGAACGTCTCGATACCCCACAGGCACGCGAGCGGTTGCGGGACGTCGAGGTGATCGTCAGCTCCTGGGGCTGCCCGGCCATCGACGACGTCACGCTGGCTGTCGCACCCCGGCTCCGAGGGATCTTCCACGCGGCCGGGACCGTACGCAGCCTGACCACCGAGGCGATGTGGGACCGCGGCATCACGCTCACCACGAGCGCCTCAGTCAACGCCCTCCCGGTCGCCGAGTTCACGCTCGGCGCCGCGATCCTCGCAGGCAAGCGCGCCCCCTTCCTCGGTGCGGCGGCCACGGAGCAACGCACCGACTGGTTCCATGATCGAGACCGCTTCGGGGTGGCGAGCAACCGCGACGTCACCATCGGCATCATCGGCCTGTCCAGGATCGGCCGCCTCGTGGTCGAGCTGTTGCGGCCACTGGGCTGGCGAGTGCTGGTGTGCGACCCGGTTGTCTCGGAGGCGGAGATCCGCGCAGCCGGAGCGGAGCCCGCGTCGCTCGACGACCTGCTCCGCGCCGGCGACATCATCTCGATCCACGCGCCCGACCTGCCGAGCACGCACCACATGATCGGTGCCCGCCAACTGCGGCTGATGCGCGACCACGCGACGCTCATCAACACGGCGCGCGGTCGGCTCGTGGACACCGAGGCCCTCACCCACGAGTGTGTGAGCGGGCGGCTCAACGCGATGCTCGACGTCACCGACCCCGAGCCGCTGCCGTTCACCTCGCCCCTCTACCGCCTTCCGAACGTCATGCTGACGCCGCATATCGCCGGTTCGCAGGGACCGGAGACGCGCCGGATGAGCGCGCACGCGATCGACGAGCTCGAACGCTTCCTTCGCGGTGAGCCGGTGATGAGCCAGGTGGTCCGTGACGCGATGGCGGTGATGGCATGAGCCGCGGATGGACCCTGGCGGCCTCGACACTCGGTGCGGTCGAGGAGTCCCTCGAGGATGTCGCAGCCATCTGTGCGCGCCACGGCGCCAGCGCAGTCGAGCTCCGCACCGCCTCGGACGCCCCGGTCCACGTCGATCTCTCCGCTGCCCAGCGCCGCGAAGTCCGGGCGATCTTCGACGGCGCCGGGATCGGCATCCTGACTGTCGCCAGTCGGGTCAGGATCGCCTCCGACGACGGCGAGACGCTCACCTCTCTGCGTGCTCACCTCGACCTGGCCGCCGACCTCGGCGCTCGGTACGTCCGAGTCTTCCCGGGAGCGCCGGCGGCGCCCGCCGCACCCGACGAGCTCCCGACCCTGGACGATCGCGACCAGGCCGATGCCACCGCCGTCGAGCGCTTGGTCGACGCGGCCGACCAGGCCGCGGACCGCGACCTCGGCATCCTGGTCGAGACGCACGACTCCCATCCCAGAGGCGCCGACGTCGCCCGGATCCTCGACCGCGTCGGCGACCATGCTGCCGTCGGAGCCATCTGGGACCTGCTGCACCCCTGGCGGGTGGGTGAGCAGCTCGAGGCGACGGCCCGCCACCTGATGCCGTACCTGCTGGATGAGCGCGGATACGTGCAGATCAAGGACGTGCCGAGCCGCCAGAACACCTTCCCGGTGCTCCAGGGCGCAGGCCAGATCCCGCTCGACGCAGCGCTGGCGCTGCTGAGCGACTCCGGCTACTCCGGCCCGCTCGCCCTCGAGTGGGAACGCCACTGGCAACGGGATGCCGCTCCCCTGGAGGACGCCGTCGCAGCCGCGGTCAGCGCGCTCGCGCAGGCGCCTTCGACATCACACCCACGCCGCTGACGACCGTCACGGCACCGACAGCCGCCACCAGGCGGCGACAGAGAGGAAGAGCAATGAAGCTGAACCGGAGGAACTTCCTGACCGCAGCCGGAATCGGCGTGGGCGGCCTGCTGATGGGCGCTTGCGGATCCGGCGGCGGCACCGGGGGCAACGGCGGTGGAGGTGGTGGCAACGGCCGCCTGAGCATCCTCACACCCGAGTTCGCGGGAACCGAGGGCAAGGAGGCGTTCGAGGGGAACATCCTGTCCGGATTCCCCGACACTCAGTTCGCCGTCGACTACACCGACTGGGATCGCCTCAACGAGAAGCTCTCCGCAGCGGTCGCCGGCGGCGTGGTCTCCGACCTCATCATGGTCGGCGCGGGCTGGGTCGAGCCATTCGCCCACAAGGGTGTGCTCACCGAGCTGCCCTCGACGATCGGTGACGGCAAGAACATCAACGAGAACCTGTTCAAGGTGGCGCAGTACGACGGCGCCACCTTCGCCCTGCCCTACTTCGTGGACGGCCGCATCCTCATGTACCACCGCGAGATGTTCGAGGACGCCGGGGTGGACGAGAGCTCGCTACCGACGAACCTCGAAGACTTCCGTGAGCTGCTGAAGGTCGTGCAGCCCGATGGCGGCGTCGGCTTCGACATGTTCACGCAGAACCTGCGGCAGGTGTGGGCCCATCTCGTGGGCGCGTTCGGCGGGACGATGTTCAGCGAGGACGGCCTGTCGGTAGCCTTCACCGACGGCTCCGGGGTCGACGCGCTGCAGTACATGCTGGACCTCGTCGCTGACGGAACCGTCAACTACGACGTCCAGGGCGCCGAGGGTCAGCCGCGGCCCTGGCAGCAGAAGGTCGCCGCGATCGATCTGCAGAACTCCTCGGCGTGGCCGAACCTCACCGAGCAGACGCCCGACCTCGTCACCGAGGAGAGCATGGGCATGATGCTGCTGCCATCGGCCGACGGCGGCGATCCGGTGATGTTCCAGGGTGGCACGCTGCTCACCGCCTCGGCACGCAGCCAGAACCCCGAGCTGGTCCAGGAGCTGATCGGGTTCCTGCTCGAGCCGGAGAACATGCTCACGGCCGTCGAGATGGTCGGCAAGGTGCCCTCACGTGACGACCTCGACGACCCGATCGTCAACGACAACCTGATGGCGGCGTACATCGTCGACAACTTCGAGTACGCGACCGTGTACGAGGGCGGCAGCCCCGCCTGGATGGAGGTCCGCGGCCAGGTCGCCGCCGAGATCGAGGCCGCCGTGGTCGGTCAGAAGACGGCCGCCGAGGCGGTCGACGCACTCGCCGCCGTCGCCAACGACGCCCTCACGCGGGTCTGAGGGACCGAGGCTCGCATGACATCGACGACTGCGGCGTCACGAGACGTCACCGGTCGGCGGGCGCAGCGGCACACACTGGCGCGCCGGCAGGCAGCGTGGGGATGGATCTTCGCGCTGCCTGCCACGCTCCACATCGCGATCTGGACCGGCTTCCCGATCATCGTGGCGATGCTGCTCAGCCTGACCCACTACGACATGCTCAACCCACCCACGTGGGCGGGGATCGAGAACTACATCACGATCGCGAACACGCCGCTCTTCTGGCGGGCGATGCTGCACAACCTCATTATCGCGGCGGTGGGCATCCCGATCTCGATGCTGCTCGCACTCGTGCTGGCCGTGATGCTCAACCAGGGCATCCGCGGATCCGGCCTGTTCCGCACCGCAGTGTTCCTGCCGCACATCACGGCTACCGTCGCCATCGCCATGATCTGGCTGTGGATCTACTCACCGGGTCAGAACGGTCTGCTCAACTACATCGGCAGCTTCTTCGGAATCCCGAACCAGGGCTTCCTGAACAATCCGTCGCTGGCGCTCCCCGCCGTCATCGTGGTGACGATCTGGCAGGGCCTGGGCCTGAAGACGATGATCTATCTGGCGTCGATGCAGACCATCGACGCCCAGCTCTACGAGGCCGCTGAGATCGACGGCGCCTCAGCGGTGCAGAAGTTCATGAGCATCACCGTGCCGATCCTGAAGCCGACCACGTTCTTCATCCTGGTGACCTCGATCGTGGGCAACTTCCAGACGTTCGACCTCATCTACATCCTCACCCAGGGCGGGCCGGCCAACGCGACCACGGTCATCACCTACGAGATCTACCAAACGGCGTTCCAGCAGTTCCGGATGGGCCTCGCGACGGCGCAATCGGTGGTTCTGCTCGTGGTGCTCGTGCTGCTGACCATCCTCGCCCGCAAGCTCACAGGAGGGCGTGACGATGACTGACACAGTCACCCAGATCGCCGAGGTTCATGAGGCAGTGGCCTCGACCGACGTCACACAGCGGCGGCGATCTAGCCGCTCTGCCAAGCAGCAGCGTCGATTCCGGCGGGTGCTGCTGTTCGTGCTGCTGATGGTGATCGCGTTCGTGATGGCAGCACCCTTCATCTGGATGCTGCTCACCGCGGTACGAACACCGCAGGAGCTGTTTTCCACGGACATGCCACTGCTGCCCGCCGAGTGGCGGTGGGAGAACTTCGTCACCGCGCTGCAGACCGCACCGTTCCTCACCTATGCCCGCAACTCCTTCATCATCGCGATCGGTCACACGCTGTCGAACATCGTGCTCGCGTCGATGGCCGGCTACGCGTTGGCCAAGATCAGGTTCCGTGGGGCCACAGCGGTCTTCGCCTTCGTGCTCGCCTCGATGATGATCCCGTTCTACGCGATCGTCATCCCGGAGTTCCTCATGGTGCGGCATGTGCCGCTGTTCGGGTACAACGACATCCTCGGCCAGGGTGGCACCGGGTGGATCGACACCTGGTGGGCATTGCTCGTGCCTGGCCTGGTGTCCCCCTTCAACATCTTCCTGTTCCGGCAGTTCTTCCTCTCGACCCCGACCGAGCTGATGGAGGCCGCGCGCATCGACGGCGCCGGCGAGTTCCGGATCTTCGGGCGCATCATGGCGCCGCTGATCCGCCCTGGCATGCTGACGGTGGCGCTGCTGGCGTTCGAGTCCGGGTGGAACAACTTCCTGTGGCCCCTGCTGGTCACGTCCCGGCAGGAGATGCGGGTGATCCAGCTCGGGCTGTCGGTGTTCCGGCAGGAGGCGGGAACGGACTTCAACCTGCTGATGGCCGGCACCACGATGGCCGCGGTACCGATGATCGTACTGTTCGCGATCTTCCAGCGGCAGTTCGTCAACGGCATGGTCGCCTCGGGGATCAAGTGACATGAGGGAGATGCGCCTGATGCGGTGGCTGCGCGTGCCGGCCGCGTTCATCTCCGCCAACTGGGCGGGACTGCTCGCCATCGTCGTCCTCGGCCTGGTGCCGGCAGCGGCGGGCAACCAGCGCGTGATGTCGCGTCTCGACCACCACGCGGACGAGGCCGGCACGGTCGTGCTGCGCCAGCTGCGGCGGACCTGGTGGCGCGACCTGCCCGTCTCGCTCGGGATGCTCGTGTACCTCGGCCTGGGTGCGGCGACGGTGGCCCTGATGGCATGGGTCTACGAAGGGCCGGTCCGCGTGTACTTCGTGGGCATGCTCGTGCCGGTGTACTGGGTGGTGGGGGCGGCCATCGCGGCCTACGTCCGTGCCGCTGCCACGATGCCGCTGACCGCCACACGAACCGAGGTGCTGAGTGCCGCCGGTCACCTCGCGCTCACGTATCCGGTGCGCGCGTTGCTCACCGTGCCCGCGACCGTGCTGGCCGCCCCCGCCTACGTGCTGGCCCCGTTGACGGTGGCCTGCGGACTCAGCCTGCCTGCGTGGGTCCTGGCCCAGATCTGGCGCGTACACCCGGCCATCCGCGGCGCCCGGCCCGCCCAGCAGGGCGCCACCTGACGCCCTTGTCCGCCACGGCGATGCGGGGAACGTAGGGTGGCTGGGTGACTGACGACCCGTACAGCTGGCTGGAAGATGTCGACGGCGAGACCTCCCTCGACTGGGTGCGTGAACGCAACGGTGAGAAGGCGGCCGAGCTGGCAGCGACGCCGTCGTTCGCTGCCACGAAGCAGCGGATCCGTTCGATCCTGGACTCCGACGAGAAGATCCCGGACGTGACCCGCCGCGGCGATCACCTGTACAACTTCTGGAAGGACGCCGACCACGAGCGTGGGCTGTGGCGGCGCACCACGCTGGAGTCCTACCGCACCGAGTCCCCGGAGTGGGAGACGGTGCTCGACCTCGACGCGCTCAACGAGGCCGAGGGGGAGAACTGGGTGTGGCACGGCGCCACCGTGTGGCGGGGCGCTGGCACCGATGATGCCTTCAGGTATGCGCTCGTGAGCTTGTCGCGCGGCGGCGCCGATGCCGATGTCACGCGCGAGTTCGACCTGCACACGAAGACCTTTGTTGAAGGCGGCTTCCACCGGCCGGAGTCCAAGGGCGGTGTGGCGTGGGAGACGCTGGACTCGGTGATCGTCTTCACCGACTTCGGTGAAGGATCGATGACGCCTTCAGGTTATCCTCGGATCGTCAAGCGGTGGCATCGCGGAACCGCGCTCGAGGATGCTGTGACCTTGCTCGAGGGTGACCCCGAGGACATGTACATCGGCGGGGGAAGCGACCAGACGCCCGGGTACGAACGCACCTTCGTGTTCCGTCGGAGGACCTTCCGTACCGGCGAGATGTACATCGTCGAAGGCGAGCAGCTCCTCGAGATCCCGACGCCGCCCTCGGCGGAGGAGGATGTCCACCGCGAGTGGCTCACCGTGGAGCTGCGCGAGGACTGGACACCTGCCGATGTCACCTATCCCGCCGGCGCGCTGCTCGCGGCGAAGCTCGAGCACGTGCTCGCCGGGTCCACGGAGTTCCACGTGCTGTACGCCCCCACCGACACCACCTCGCTCGCCGGCGCCAGCTGGACGCGCGACCACCTGGTGCTCAACATCCTCGACGATGTCACCAACCGGCTCGAGGTGCTCACGCCGGGCGCGGGTGGTTTCGCCCGAACCGCGGTCGACGGCGTCCCGAGCGTCGGGACGGTCGCGGTGGCCCCGGTGGACCCGGTCGCAGGCAACGACGTCTGGCTCTACATCACCGACTTCCTCACGCCCACCACGCTGTCGCTCGCCACGATCGGCGCCGACGGTGAGATGAGTGAGCCCGAGCCGCTCAAGGCGATGCCGACGTTCTTCGACGCCACCGGTCTGGTCGCCGAGCAGCACTTCGTGACGTCCGACGACGGCACCCGGGTGCCGTACTTCCTCGTGCGCCGGGAGGATCTCGCCTTCGACGGCACCGCGCCCACGCTGCTGTACGGCTACGGCGGCTTCGAGATCTCGCTGACGCCTACCTACTCCGGCGGGCTGGGTTCGGCGTGGCTGGAGCAGGGCGGCGTGTACGCGCTGGCGAACATCCGCGGTGGCGGCGAGTACGGCCCCGCCTGGCACCAGGCGGCGCTGAAGGCGAACCGCCACAAGGCGTACGAGGACATGGCGGCGGTGGCACGCGACCTGGTCGCGCGTGGCATCACCTCGCACAAGCACCTCGGCGTGCAGGGCGGCTCCAACGGCGGGTTGCTGACCGGCAACATGATCACCCGCTACCCCGAGCTGTTCGGTGCGGTCGTGATCCAGGTGCCGCTGCTCGATATGAAGAGGTACAGCCACCTGCTGGCCGGCGCTTCCTGGATGGACGAGTACGGCGACCCCGACGATCCGGCGCAGTGGGAGTTCATCCGCACGTTCTCGCCGTACCACCTGTTCGACGCCGACCGCGAGTACCCGCCGGTCCTGTTCACCACGTCCACGCGAGATGACCGGGTGCACCCCGGGCACGCCCGCAAGATGGCGGCCGCCATGCTGGCGTCCGGCAAGGACGTGACGTACTACGAGAACATCGAGGGCGGTCACGGCGGCGCTGCCACCAACGACCAGGCCTCGCACATGAGCTCGCTGGCGTACGAGTTCCTGCGGTCCCGCCTCGGCTGACACACCCGGCACCGTGACCGAGCACCAGGACCCCACATGAACAGGGTCCCGATCGGCGATCTGCCCAGCCACCTGCAACCACACCAGGCCGCACTCGGCGACCACCGGTGGCAGAGCGTGGATATTCCGACG
>NZ_JBMDXJ010000218.1:0-6371 GCF_048594945.1 Pseudactinotalea sp.
AGCCCGCAGCCGCCGGCCTCGACTTGGTCTCGGTGGTCGCCGGACCCGTGCTCAAACGGGTGCTTCCCGTCGTCGCCGCGATCGTGCTCACGGTCCTCGTGATCCGCCGACGTCGAAGCCGCTAGGCCACCGTTCTGAACAGAAAGAAGCCCCATGACTCAACTTGCCCAGGCCCCGGTCCTGGCCTCGTCCGCCGTCTCGATGCCACGTTCGGGCATCCGCGAGATCATGGATCTCGCCTGGAGCAGCGGTCCTGACATCATCGGCCTGCACGTCGGGGAGCCGAGCTTTCCCACACCGGCGCACGTCGTGCGCGGCGCCATCGATGCGCTGAAGGCCGGGCACACGCGGTACGTGCCCAACGCGGGGATACCGGCGTTGCGCGAGGCGATCGCCGCCAAGGTCGCATCCGAGAACGGGATCACAGCCGATGCGGCGGACGTCGTTGTGACCGCCGGCGGGATGCAGGCGCTGTCGGTCGCCATGCTCGCGATCCTTCGGCCGGGGGATGAGGTGCTGCTGCCGGATCCGGGATGGCCGAACTTCGCGATGGCGGTGCAACTGTTGCACGGCAGACCGCGCGGGTACCGGCTGCTGGCCGAGAACGGGTTCGTCCCCGATATCGACGAGCTTGAGTCGCTCGTGACAACACGCACGCGAGCGATCATTCTCAACACGCCGTCAAACCCCTTGGGCACAGTGCTCGACGCCTCCGTGATCCAGGATGTTCTCGCGTTCGCCCGCCGGCACGGCCTATGGGTCATCTCCGATGAGTGCTACGACGCGATCACCTTCGACGCGCCGCACATCAGCCCCGCTTCGCTCGACCCCGACGCGCAGGTCGTGAGCTGCTTCAGCTTCTCGAAGACCTACTCGATGACGGGTATGCGCGTGGGATACGTCGTGACCCCACCGGGCTTGGGATCAGTTCTGGCCAAGATGCAGGAAGCCACGCTTTCGTGCATCAACGCGTCCGCCCAGTTCGGGGCGCTGGCGGCACTCGAAGGCGGGCGGGAATCGGTCGACCACGCGCGCAGCGTCTACCGGGATCGACGCGATGAGGCCTGCCGTACCCTCGAGCGCTTGGGCGTGACCCATCTCAGGCCCGAGGGCAGCTTCTTCCTCTGGGTGGACGTCCGCGACCGGACCGACTCGGTCCACGACTATGCCCTCCGCGCCGTGGTCGATCAGCGCGTGGCGGTCGCACCCGGCACCGCCTTCGGTGCAAGCGGCGAGGGGTATGTCCGGCTCTCGCTCGCCACGGAGACGGCGCAGCTGATTGAGGGTATTGAACGGCTTTTCGGGTGACTGGGACACGCGTGAGGTGGGTGCCACGTGAAAGGCGCCGCCGGCCGGGCGGGGAGGAGTCACTCGTGATCAGGGAAGGAAGGCCATGAAGTTCGGTTACAAGGCTTCAGCCGAGCAGTTCTCGCCGTCACATCTGCTGGAACTGGGCCTGATGGCCGAGCAAGCCGGGTTCGACTCGGTGTTCATATCCGACCACCTGCAGCCGTGGCGCCATCACGGCGGGCACGCTCCGGCGGCGCTCCCGTGGCTCGGCGCGCTGGTGAGTGCCACCGAGCGAATCATCGTCGGCACCAGTGTCCTAACGCCGACTCTGCGCTATCACCCAGCTGTCATCGCGCAGGCGTTCGCCACCTTGGGATGCCTGGCACCGGGTCGCGTGGTCCTGGGAGTGGGATCGGGCGAGGCCATGAACGAGGCACCCCTCGGCGTGCCCTGGCCACGTCCACGGGAACGCATCACGCGACTCGCGGAGGCCATCGACATCATCCAGAGACTGTGGCGGGAGGAACGCCTCGACTACGCAGGGCAGTACTACAACCTGCGCCAAGCAACCATCTATGACAGGCCCACCGTGCCGGTGCCGCTGTACGCCGCCGCCAGCGGGCCGGTGGCCACGCGTCTCGCGGGCCGAGTGGCTGATGGCTTCATCACGACCTCGGGCAAGGGCGAGAGTCTGTACACACAGCGGCTGCTGCCGGCGCTGGCGACAGGTGCTGCAGAGGCTGGACGCACGGTGAAAGATCTTGAGCTCGTGATGGAGGTGAAGGTCTCCTTCGATCCGGACCGGGATCGTGCCGCAGCGGATACGCGGTTCTGGGGGGCGCTGGCGCTGTCGTCGGAGGAGAAGACCGGCGTCGAAGACCCGCTGGTGATGGAACGCCTGGCAGATGCCCTTCCTCTCGAGCGGACGGCATCACGATGGATCGTCTCGGACGACCCCGAAGAGCATGTCGAGCAGATCTGGCGGTACGGACAGATGGGCTTCACCCACCTCGTCTTCCATGCCCCGGGCCCTGATCAGGCGCGATTCCTGGACCTGTACAGCGAAGCCATCCTTCCTCGACTCCGTGCCCGTGCCGAGAGGGACGACGTCGTGAGCAGCGCCGCCAAGGTCACCGCGGGAGGGTGGGCATGAACGATGTCATCGGCGAGCTTCGGCGCTGGTGGTCCGAGGGCGAGGCGGTCGCCGTGGCGACGGTGGTCGCGACGCATCGCTCCGCGCCGCTGCCTGCCGGGGTCACGATGCTCGTCGGTCCAGGCGGGCGCGTCGTAGGTTCGCTGTCCGGAGGCTGCGTCGAAGCCGCGATCTACGAGACTGGCCAGGAGGTGCGTGAGTCCGGATACCCGAGGCTCGAGAGCCATCGGGCAACCGAGGGCGGGGCCTTCGGCATCGGCTTGCCATGTGGCGGAGAGATCGATGTTTTCGTCGAGCGCATCACGCGCCGCCAGTCACCGCAGCTGAGCGTGCTCTTCGATGACATCGATGCCGGGCGCCCTGTGGCGATGGCGACCGTGGTCGAACATCCAGACCCCGCGGCTGTGGGGCGCAGTGTGATCGCCCGCCTCGAGGACGTGGCGAGCCCCGAGGTGCCGCACCCAACGCCGTCGTTGGACGCCACCATGCTTGCCACCGCTCGCCGGTTGCTCCGGAGCGGGCGAAGCGAGTTGCGCGTCTGCGGAAGCGCGGGGGAGCCCGAGGGCAGCACATGCTGGTTCTTCGTGCGCAGCCTGTTGCCGCCGCCGCGAATGCTCGTGTTCGGCGCGGTGGACTTCGCTGCAGCACTGGCCAATCAGGGACAGCTGCTGGGATACCGCGTTACCGTGTGCGACGCCCGTCCGGTGTTCGCGACGGCGGAACGGTTCCCTGGAGCCCACGAGGTCGTCGTCGCCTGGCCGCACGTGTATCTGTCGGAACAGATCCAGGCGGGCGCTCTCGATGAGCGCACCGTGGTGTGCGTGCTCACTCACGACATGAAATTCGACGTGCCGTTGCTCTCTCTGGCGCTGACTCATCGCCGATTCGCCTTCATCGGTGCTATGGGCTCTCGACGCACCCACCAAGAACGGCGACGGCGATTGATCGAAGCGGGCGTGACCGAGTTCGAATTGGCGGCCCTTTCGAGCCCGATCGGTCTCGATCTAGGCGCGCGCACACCGGCCGAGACGGCCGTGAGTATCGCGGCGGAGATCATTGCGGTCCGAACCGGTGGCACGGGAGAGCGGCTGCGCCAACGGCAGGGACCGATCCACGCCGAACCAAGCCGAACGCAGGAGAACGAGGGAGAACGACGTGAGCGCCGATCCTACGTTTCACGCTGACGCCTTGGCCGGCAAGCAGGCCCTGGTGACCGGGGGAGCGTCCGGCATCGGGCTGGAGACGGCGCGAACACTGCAGCGACTCGGCGCTGAAGTCACCGTGACCGGCAGCCGGAGCGAGGCGCCAGACGGGCTGGAGCCCGAGATCCGCTTTCGTCAGGCCGATGTCAGGCGATCGCGGGCGCTGCGGGCAGTTGTCGCGAGCATGGCAGGAATCGACGTTCTCGTCGCCGCGGCGGGGATCTCGCGACCCACGGCGGAGTGGGACGAGGAGGTGTTCGATGACGTCATCGATGTCAACCTCAACGGCGCCGCGCGCAGCGTTCAGGCGGCCGCGCCCGCGCTCGTGGAGGTCGGCGGTAGCGTGGTGCTCATCGGTTCGGTCATGAGCTTTCGGGGAGCGCCGGACCTTCCTGCCTATGCCGCGAGCAAGGCAGGGATCCTGGGTCTGACGCGGTCGTTGGCAGTGCGGTACGGCTGCGACGGAATCCGAGTGAACTGCGTGGTGCCCGGCTATGTGCGCACGGCGATGACGTCCTCGCTGCAGTCCGATGTCGACCGCTGTGAGCGCATGGTATCGGCCACACCGCTGGGACGGTGGGGGCAGCCCACCGACATCGCGCAGGCGGTGGCTTTCCTGTGCTCACCGGCCGCTGAGTTCATCACCGGTGCCGTGCTGAGCGTCGATGGCGGCCTGCTGGCGGCTGGGCCGGTGTAGTGCCTCCGGGCGGAACGCCTGAGGGCGCCGAGGTACTGGGAATCGTCCTGGCGGCCGGTGGCGGCACGCGCATGGGGCGGCCGAAGGCGTTGATGAGCGACGCCGAGGGCGTGCCGTGGCTGCGGCGTGCCGTGACGGTGTTGGAGATGGCCGGTGCCGAACCGGTGTTCGTCACCCTGGGAGCAGGGTTCGATGCGGCTGTGCCGCTCGTGCCGGAGGGCGTAAGGGCACTGCGCGTCCCCGACTGGCACGAGGGAATCGGGGCCTCGTTGCGGACCGCCCTCGAGGCCGCCAGCCAGAGCTGTGCCGGTGCCGCTCTGGTGACGCTGGTGGATTTGCCCTCGTTACATGCCGGAGCGGCCCAGCGCGTCGTCGCGTACGGAATCGATCCCGGGGTGCTGCGCCGGGCGACCTACAGCGGCCGACCGGGGCATCCGGTGCTGCTGGGCCGTGACCACTGGCGGCCGCTGCTGAGGCGAGTCAGCGGCGACGCCGGCGCGCGCGACTACCTCCGCGAGCACACGGTGGAACTCATCGACTGCACCGACTACGGCGGAGGGGACGATATCGACACGCTGCGTTGAGCCGCGCCCGTGGCTCAGGTGGCCACGGCCACCGGATGCCGGTCGGTTCGGACCAGGGCCTTGGTGTACTCATAGCAGCGGTCCTCGGCATCGAAGGAGAACTCCTCGAACGCCAGCAGCGGACTGCCGACCGGCACGTCGAGGAGGCTGGCGGCGCGGCGATCTGCCGCCGTCGCCGAGTACATCCGCTCACCACGAGCAGCGACGACGCCGAATCGATCCTTCAGGGTCTGGTGCAGCGGTCCTGCACTCAGCTCCATGTCGCTCAGCTCCTCCAGCCCGTCGAAGCGGTCGAGAAGCAACTCGACGTCCAAGATGGCGTCGGGGCCCTCGGAGAGGCGACGAAGGCGAACAATGCGCAAGGTGCGGCCTCCGGGAAAGACACCGCGGCTCGGTGCACCCTCGAGGACGAAACGCTCGAGCAGCCGCGTCTCGAAGTACACCCCTTCACGGGCGAGGCGCTCTCCGCTAGAGACGCGCCCGCTGTCAGAGCGGGCGGTGGGACGCTGCTCGGCCGTGACGAACGTGCCCCGGCCATGGACCTGAACGATCAGACCCTCCTGCTCGAGATCGCGCATGGCCCTGCGGACCGTGCCGCGGGCGACGCCGAGATCCTCTGAGAGGACATCGGCGCCAGGGAACTTGTAGCCAGCGGGCCACAGGTTCGATCGGATGCGACCGCGGAACTGGTCGGCGATCTGGACGTAGAGCGGACGCGGATCGGCCCGGTCAAGTGTCTGACTCTTGTCGATGTCCACGGTGGGCGATTGTGACATGTCTGTCAGCAGGTGTCCACCGTGGTGGCTTATGCACACTGTGACCCCCTGCCTTCAGCTCGGCACGCTCACAACGCCGCTTGCTTCTGGTCGTGCGGCTTCGCGAGAGTCGCCACCCGGGTGTCGAGGCGCAGTCGCGTGGCGACGCCGCGCGGACCTGTCGAGCGCATCGCGTCCGCCGCCTCTGCATCGTCATACAGACGTACATAGAGGTACATATACGACTCTTGACGTGTTATCCGAAACCTGCTTCACTGGCGCCGAACGTAAAGCGGCGTCACCCCCGCAGGAGGCGCTCGTCGAGACAGAAATGGACTCATCGGGTCGGCTGGACTCCGTTGCCGAGCGCCGTACTGAGAGGAGCAACATGGCAGTGAGGCCCACCGACAGGCTCATCGAGTCTTGCTGGCGGCTGGCTGGTGTGCGCACGGCTGGTTCGGAGCCCGCTGCTATGCCTGGCCGTGTCTGCGCAGGTCGTTGCGGCGTCAGGCGGATCGCGCCGGGCCGCACGCAGGTCGCTGCCGCACGAGCCGGGCGTCGCGGTCGGGCCCCTGTCGCGATCGATGTCCCTGCGCGGAGCGGGCGATTCGGCGGCGGCCGCCCGCGCGCGGGCAGGGCCTGGACGGCTCTCGAGACGAATGGACCAGCAGGATGCTGACGGTATCGGTC
>NZ_JBMDXJ010000219.1:0-5318 GCF_048594945.1 Pseudactinotalea sp.
CGCAGGGTCATGGGTCTCCTCCCGACCCTGGCCAATCTATGTGCGTGCGTACTGCACGTCAGCCCGCCGACGGCGGAATCCCGCCTTCTGATATGTGCGTATCGCGGGTGTGTTGTCACCTTCGACGTACAGCTCGACCTCGGTGAGGTCGCGCCCGGCAAAGTACGCCATCGCGACGGCGGTGAGCAGCCCGCCGAGCCCGCGCCCCTGGGCGTCGGGATCGATGCCCAGGACGTAGATCTCGCCGATCCCGTCGCTCACCTTGGTCCACATCGAGCCCAGCAGCGCACCGTCGGCGGCGTCGCGCGCGAGCCAGAACCCCGCCGGGTCGAACCAGGGCTCGGCGGCGCGGGCGTCGAGGTCGGCGCGGGTCATGCGCCCCTGCTCGGGGTGGCTCGCGAAGGCACGGGCGTTGACGCGCACCCAGTCGTCGGCGTCACGATTCGGCTCGAACGTGCTGACGACGACGTCGCCCGGGATCTCCGGTCCGCTCGCCTGGGTGGGGGGTGGGGCGGTCATGAGCCAGAGCTCACGCACCACGCTCAGGTCGCGGCTCGCGGCGAGTGGCGCTGCGCCCGGGTGCGGCCCGTGTGCCCACACGCGCACGCCCGGTGCGCGCCCGAGCAGGTCCTCCAGCAGGGCCGCACCGTGACCGTGCCTGCGATGGTCCGGATGGACCGCCAGCTCGGCCGAGTCCCGATCAAGCTGGCCGTCCGCGACGAGCGCACCGCCGTCGAGCCCCGGCAGGTGCTCGACGTCCTCCCGAGACGAGGTCAGGTTGAGGAGAGTCTGCTCGGAGAAGGCGGCTACGCCGTCGTGCGCCTCGACGGCACGAGCGAGGTCGCGAACGGCTCCGGGTTCGATGCTCACCGCCACCACGATACGAGCCGACCCCCGTCGAGACCGAGGCTCACCGCCGAAACCGAGGGGTGCACCCCTCGGCCTCGGCGCTCCGCCTCGGTCTCGGCGAGCTCGGCGGGCGCCGGTCGCTCAGTCGAGCCGGTCCGCACGCCAGAGCGAGGCCGCCTGCTCGAGCTCGCCCGCGGTGTCGAGGAGGGCACCGGCGTTGCGGGTCACGCGGGTGGCGGCGCTGTCGTCGGAGCCGGCGATGCCGTCGGCGTCGAGGGCGGATCCAGTCGCGAGCACCCGGCAGAAGGCGCCTGCGCGCTCGAGCGCCACGTCGAGGTCGCCGCGGAACACGCCGGAGAGCACGGCATCGGCGAGGGTGCGGATCTCCTCCGGGCCGGGTGTGTCGGCCACACCGGCGACCGCGCCCGCGACCTCCGCGCGCTCCACACCGAGCCGGTATCGCTCGGCGATCGTCTGCGGGTCGCGGCGGGTCCACTCGCGGAGCAGGTAGAGCCGCCAGAGCGCACCGGGCAGGGTGTCCGGCGGGCTGTCGGCCCACAGCGCGGCCACGGTGTCGATGCCCTCGCTGTCCACGAGGTGCACGAGCCGGTCCACGAGCGCGGCATCGTCGGAGGCCGCGCGGCCACCGTGCACGATCGCGGTCGCGGTCGTGTGCGCCGCCTCGGACCGCACCGCGGGGTCGATGTCGCCCACGATCGCCTCAGCCTGCTCCGGCGAGAGCATCGCCGGCCGTCGGAACCGCCGCTCGTCCACAACCTCACCCACTTCCCGACCTCGAACCCGGCCCAACCCGCGATTTCACTGACGAAACGTCACCTACCCGAAGGTGCGCGACTCACCACGATACGTGGGCACGGAGTCCTCGATTCGCCCGTCGCGCACGAGGTGGAGCACGTCGAAACGCTCCATCATCTCCCCCGCCTTGGCGTGCCGGAACCACACGCGGTCGCCCACGGCGGGGGCGACCCCGCGGTAGCGCAGCGGCGTCTGCACCTCCCCCGCGCCCTCCGTGGAGAGGTACGTACCGCCGTCGAGCGGCGTGGGCAGGCGATCGGCGCCGGCAGGACCGGAGGCGATGTAGCCGCCACTGAACGCAGTCGCGATGCGGTCGGTGGGGCGCCGCACCACGTCGAGCCCGAAGTAGGCGGCCGGGCGGGGCGTGAACGCCTCGTAGTGGTCGAACAGGGTGGGGCAGTACAGGCCGCTGCCGGCGGTGACCTCGGTGATCGTCGGGTCCGCCACGGTGTCGGCGAGCGAACCGCTGCCGCCGCCGTTGACAAGGAGCGTGCGACCGAGCTCGGCCTGCAGCGCGGCCACGATCGTGGGACGCCGCTCGGCCAGCTGCGCAAGACTCGCCCGCTTCATCGCCCGCACCACCGGCCCGCGCACGCCGGCCTCGCCGACCCCCGCGACCTGCCCCTCGTAGAACATCACGCCGCGCACCCGCAAACGCCCGGTGCGCTCGACTGCCCACGCCAGCTCCACCGCGTCGGTGACGTCCCGCACCGGCGAGCGCCGCGGGCCCACATGGACCGGACCGACGCGCAGTCCGGCGTCGATGTCGAGACAGACCTGCACCGGCGGCCCGGCGGGTGACCCAGCCCGCATGAGAGCCCGCTCCACGAGCGCAACCTGAGCGACGTCGTCGACCATCAGCGTGATGCGTGCGCGAGCGCGCGGCTCCGAGACCAGCCGTCCGAGTGCGGCGCGATCCACGCTCGGGTACCCGAGCAGCACGTCCTCGACGCCGCACTCGACCAGCCACAGCGCCTCCGCCACCGAGTACGCCATCACACCGGCGAAACCGGGAGTCGCGAGCGCCCGCTCGATCAGCGACCGCACCCGCAGCGACTTCGACGCCACACGGATCGGCGTGCCCTGGGCACGTGCGAGCAGGTCCCGCGCGTTGGCCTCGAATGCGTCGAGGTCGACGACGGCGAGCGGGCCTGGGAGTGCCGCCGTCGCCTTCTGCCAGGGCGCGGGCCGGGCAGCGGCGACACTCATCGTGCCCATTCTCCACGACACCCGGCCACGCCGCCCTCACTCGTCAGGCAGTGAAGAGCTTCAGCTCAGCGGCCGAGAAGTAGTTCTGTGTCTCGTCCGTGATGCGCACGAGATACTTCTGCCTCTCCTCGTCGATCCAGACGACGGTGCCGACGTTGCCGGTCATGACGCTGCCCGTGGCCTGCACGGTGTCACCGACCTTGAACTCACTCATGGGTTCCCTCCCCTCGCGGTGCGGTTGATCTCATCGACGCGCACGAGCACGTCGAGCTGAGCGGGGGTGTACAGGTCCCGCAGCACCTCGCCGACGACGGCATCCATGGCGCGCCGGGGTTCCGGCGCGATCGCAGCCAGCCGGTCGGCCCAGGCGCCCTCGGACATCATGCGGTCGACGTGCGGCGAGTAGCGCGCCGGGAGCGCGGCCATCGCGTCGCCGTCGAGCAGGCGGCGAATCTGCAGCACACGCACGAGGTGCTCGACGCCGTACTGCTTGTAGCCGTCGGCCGCTCGGGTCGGTTCACTGAGCAGTCTTACGTCGTGGCAGTACCTGACGGCCTTGGTGGTGACGCGGGCGAGCTGGGCGAGCTCTCTCGTGCTCCACGGGCATCACACCTCCTCGTGCCGCGGTCGGGTGACTCCATCCAAGATCGTGCCCTGGGGCAAGGTCAAGGATGGCGACTCAGAGCCGGGCTGCCTTGTCGCGGAGCACCTGCTCCTCTCGCGCGTTGCCCACCACGTCGGCCGCAGCGATGAGATCGGCGCGGGCCTCGTCGAGGCGGCCGAGCTGGGACAACAACTCGCCGCGCACGCTCGGCAGCAGCGACGACCCGGCGAGCTTGCCGCCCTCCTGCAACCGCTCGACGATCTGCAGCGCCACCGCCGGTCCGGCCGAGGTCATCGAGACTGCGACCGCACGATTGAGGTCCACGATCGGACTGGGCGCGATCCGGCCGAGCGCCTCGTACAGCACCACGATCCGCTCCCAGTCCGTGTCCTCGACGCTGCGGGCGATCGCGTGGCACTCGGCGATCGAGGCCTGCAGCGCGTAGCTGCCGCGACCGCGCCCGATCTCGTCCACGCGCGCCAGCGCCGCCCGGCCGCGGCGGATCTGGGCGTGGTCCCAGCGGCTGCGGTCCTGGTCGGCGAGCAGAACCGGGGTGCCGTCGGCGGCTACGCGGGCAGCGAACCGGGACGCCTGCAGCTCCATCAGCGCGACCAGCCCGTGCACGTCGGGCTCGGCCGGCAGCAGCCGCGCCAGCACGCGCCCGAGGCGCAACGCCTCGTTCGCGAGGTCGGTGCGGAGCCACCGATCCCCTGACGTGGCCGCATACCCCTCGGTGAACGCGAGGTACACCACCCCGAGCACGGCACCGAGTCGCTCACCCCACTCGGCCGGCTCCGGCGAGGAGAACCGCACGTGCGACGCCGAGAGCGTCTCCTTGGCCCGCACGATCCGCTGCTGCACCGTGGAGACCGGGACCAGCATCATGCGGGCGATCTCGTCGGTGCTCAGGCCACCGACCGCGCGCAGCGTCAGGCAGACCTGCGCCTGTCGCGACAGCACCGGGTGGCACGCCATGAAGATCAGGCGCAGCACGTCGTCCTCGATCGGCTCCCACTCGTCCTCGGTGGTCTCGGAGAGGTCATGGGCGATCGTGCGGTACTTCTCGTCCTGACGTTCCCGGCGCCGCCAGGCGTCGATCGCCTTGCGCTTGGCCACGGCCGTGAGCCAGGCGCCCGCGTTCCGCGGGACGCCTGACTCCGGCCACTGGACGAGCGCGTCGGCGACCGCCTCCTGAGCGAGGTCCTCCGCCAGGCCGACATCGCCCGTCACGCGGACCAGCGTCGCGACCACCTGCGCGCCCTCGATCCGCCAGACGGCGTCGACCGTGCGTCGGATGTCGGTCATGGTCAGCGCTCGGCGCGAGCTGCCTGCTCCTCGCGCCAGCCCTCCTCCTTCTGCACGTACTCGTTGTCGGCGAAGTCGGCGAAGTCGCTCTCGTCGGTGACGCGCCGCACCTCAAGCTTGCTGCCGGGGCCGAGCGGGCACTTGCTCGCCCACTGCGCAGCCTCCTCCTTGCTCGCGACCTCGAGGATCCAGAAGCCGTTGAACAGCTCGTGCGTCTCGCCGTAGGGCCCGTCGGTGATGATCGGGGTGTCGGCATCGAAGTCGACCACGAAGCCCTCCTTCGCATCCGACAGCCCTTCGCCGGCGAGCAGCACGCCCGCGTTCATGAGGGACTCGTTGTAGGCGCCCATCGCGTTGATGATCTCCTCGAAGTCCATCTCCTTCGAGGCTTCGACCGCCGCTGCCGTGGATCGCATGATCAGCATGTACTTCATCGTGGTGCTCCTTGGTTGTGGAGGCGCCGTGTGCGCCTTCCTACAAGACCGTCGAGCGGCGAGGGCGTCGATCGACATCGCCACCCTGTCAATTTTCTGCG
>NZ_JBMDXJ010000022.1:0-2623 GCF_048594945.1 Pseudactinotalea sp.
AAGGCGTTCGAGGAGACCTTCGAGGTCACCGCTGCCGCTCCGGTCGCCGCCGCGGCCCCCGCCGGTGCCGGTGGCGCCGGCAGCCTCGAGCTGCTCCTTGGCCTTGTCGGCAGCGTCCTTGGCCACGCCCTCGAGGACGGGCTTGGGGGCGCCGTCGACGAGGTCCTTGGCCTCCTTGAGGCCGAGCGAGGTGATCGCGCGCACCTCCTTGATGACCTGGATCTTCTTGTCGCCGAACGACTCGAGGATGACGTCGAACTCCGACTGCTCCTCAGCAGCGTCGTCGCCACCCGCGCCGCCGGCGGCGGGGCCGGCGGCCACGGCAACGGCGGCCGGGGCAGCAGCGGTGACCTCGAAGACCTCTTCGAACTGCTTCACGAACTCGGAGAGCTCGATGAGGGTGAGCTCCTTGAAAGCCTCGATGAGCTCGTCAGTGCTGAGCTTCGCCATGATGGCGTTCCTTCCTGTTGTCCTGCGATCAATGTCTCGCGGGAAGCGGGTTACTGGGTGGGTCAGCCTCAGGCGGCTTCGCCGGTGGACGCCTGCTTCTCGCGCAGGGCTTCGATGGTGCGGACGGCCTTGCTCGCCGGCGCGGTGAACATGTAGGCAGCCTGGAACAGCTTGGCCTTCATGGCACCGGCCGCCTTGGCCAGCAGCACCTCGCGGGACTCGAGGTCCGCGAGCTTGGTCACCTCGGCAGCGGACAGGGACTTGCCGTCCATGACGCCACCGCGGATCACGAGGTTGGGGTTCGTCTTCGCGAAGTCGCGCAGACTCTTGGCCGCCTCGACCGGGTCGCCCTCGACGAACGCGATCGCGGAGGGTCCGGCGAGCGCCAGGTCCCCTTCGAAGACGTCGACGCCGGCTTCCTTGGCCGCGATGGCGGTCAGGGTGTTCTTGACGACCGCGTACTGCGTGTCGGTGCCCAGCTTCGTGCGAAGTTCGCTGATCTGGGTCACGGTGAGCCCGCGGTACTCGGTGAGGACGGCAGCCGAGGAGTTCTTGAACCGCTCGGTGAGCTCGGCGACCGCTGCCACCTTGTCAGGCCGTGCCATGGGCCCCTCCTTGTCGTTCGTGCCACCGGGCCCACACATGCGAAGAGCCCCGCGCGCAGGCGCGGGGCTCGGGTGTTCTCACTGGCGTGATGGCCGAACTCTCACCTGCGCAGGCTCCACATCTGAGGACTTCGTCCCGTCTGGTGACGGGCGACCGGCGGTCTTGGGCAGCGATCACTGTAACCGACGACGGCGGCGCGCACCAAATCAGCACCCTCGCCTGTTCTGCTCCTCACCTCCAGCCAGCGCTCGGCCGCTCGAGCAGCGGGTTCTGCACGGTATGGGTCCGGTGACCGGGCAGAAGCCCCTGCTCGACCAGCGGAAGCGGGCAGAACCACCTGTTCGGCTTGACGCGCACGGCACCTGCGGGGGACGCGGACGGGGCCACACCCAGGAAGGGTGCGGCCCCGTCGTCGGGCGTTGAGAGAACGCTCAGGCAGCGCCCTCGGCGACGCGAGCGCCGGTCGGGTCCAGCGGGATGCCGGGGCCCATCGTGGTGCTCAACGTGGCCTTGGTGATGTAGCGGCCCTTGGCCGAGGCGGGCTTGAGGCGCAGGACCTCCTCGAGCGCGGCCGAGTAGTTCTCGAGCAGCTGCGCGTTGTCGAAGGACGCCTTGCCCACGATGAAGTGCAGGTTGGCGTGCTTGTCGACGCGGAACTCGATCCGGCCGCCCTTGATGTCGTTGACCGCCTTGGCCACGTCCATCGTCACGGTGCCGGTCTTGGGGTTCGGCATGAGACCACGGGGGCCGAGCACGCGGCCGAGGCGGCCGACCTTGCCCATCAGGTCAGGGGTGGCGATCGCGGCGTCGAAGTTGGTGTAGCCGCCGGAGACCTTCTCGATCAGCTCGTCGCCGCCGACCTCGTCCGCACCTGCGGCGATGGCCTGCTCGGCGCGGTCGCCGTTGGCGAACACGATGACGCGAGCGGTCTTGCCGGTGCCGTGCGGCAGGTTGACGGTGCCGCGGACCATCTGGTCGGCCTTGCGGGGGTCGACGCCGAGGCGGAACACGACCTCCACGGTCGAGTCGAACTTCGTCTTCGCGCCGCTCTTGGCGAGCTGCACGGCCTCGACCGGGCTGTAGAGCTGGTCGCGGTCGATCGGCTCGGCGGCCGAACGGTACTGCTTGCTGCGCGTGGTCATCTGCTTCTCCTTGGTTCGTGAGCAGTCGTGGTGCGGGCCCGCGCGGCCCTCCCACTGGTGGTGCCCGACCCCGGGTGGGGCCGGGCCGGGGGCATCAGCCCTGGACGGTGATGCCCATCGACCGGGCGGTGCCGGCGATGATCTTGGAGGCGGCGTCGAGGTCGCGGGCGTTGAGGTCGGCCATCTTCTGCTCGGCGATCTCACGGACCTGAGCGCTGGTGAGGCTGGCGACCTTGGCGCTGTGCGGGGTCGCGGAACCCTTCTGCACGCCTGCGGCCTTCTTGATCAGCTCGGCGGCCGGCGGGGTCTTGGTGATGAACGTGAACGAGCGGTCCTCGTACACGGTGATCTCGGCCGGGACGACGTAGCCGCGCAGATCGGCGGTCCGCTCGTTGAAGGCCTTGATGAACTCCATGATGTTGATG
>NZ_JBMDXJ010000220.1:0-1835 GCF_048594945.1 Pseudactinotalea sp.
TTGCCGGCGCTGGAGAACGCCGTCGAGAACCTCGGATCCGGCGGTCTCGGCGAGGGCGGCGAGCTCGCGCAGCGCGATCTCGGCGTTCTCGGCGGCTGCGGGACCGCTGCCGCTGTAGAGCCCGACCAGCACGACCTTCTCCAGCCGCAGCTGCCGGTACTCGACCTCGGTGACGTCGGCGAGCTCGGTCGAGAGCCCTGCCACACGCTGGAGCGCGCCGCGCTCCTCGACGTCAAGCTGCTCACCGTCGTAGTCGGTGTAGCCGGCGCTGGCCTCGTCCTGCAGTGCGGTGCCGGCACGCGCAAGCACGCGGGCCACGACGTCCTGGGCGCGTCGGTCCACGTCGGAGATCTCTGCTCGACCCGGTGCCACGCCCGCCTCGGTACGCCTGTTGCGGGTGGAACTCGGGTCAGCCATGGATCTCCTTCGGGTGGTGTCTCGGTGGACGAGACACCACTGTCGCACGTGTGTGCGCGTCACGGACAGCGATTTCGCCCAGGGAGCAAGCGTTCTACGCTGTGCGGCGGTGTCTCACTACTTCTCTTCCGACTCCCCGGCCGCCTCGGCTCCGCGGGAGATCGACGTCGTGCTGCGTGGCCGATCGGTCCGCGTCACCACCGATCGGGGCGTGTTCTCCGGCGACCGACTCGACCCCGGCACCGCGGTGCTGCTCTCGCACGTTCCCGACCCACCACCCACCGGCACAGTCCTCGACCTGGGGTGCGGGTGGGGTCCGATCGCGTTGTCGCTGGCAGCGGCCTCCCCGCAGGCGCGGGTGATCGGGGTCGACGTCAACCCGCGCGCGCTCGCGCTGACCTCGCAGAACGCGACGGCGCTCGGGCTCGCAGTCGAGGTCGCCGAGCCCGACGCGCTGCTCGCCGCCGAGCCCGACCTCGCGCTCGATCTCCTCTGGTCCAACCCACCCATCCGCGTGGGCAAGGACGTGCTGCACGCCATGCTCCGCACGTGGTTGCCCCGGTTGGCGCCCGACGGCGTGGCTCACCTCGTGGTGAGCAAGAACCTGGGCGCCGACTCGCTCCAGCGGTGGATCGCTGCCGAGCTCGGCCTGGACGTCACCCGCACCGCGAGCAGCAAGGGGTTTCGGGTGCTGTCAGTCGCCGGGGCGGCGCGCTGAGCCGTCCTTCCGGCGGGGGCCGGCGCGCAGGTGTGCGCGCTCGCCCTCCTTGCCGAACAGGCTGAGGAACTCGACCTCGGCATCGTCGGCCGGGCCGAGCCAATGGGGCACGCGGGTGTCGAACTCGGCCGCCTCGCCGGGCTCGAGCACGAGGTCGTGCTCGCCGAGCAGCAGCCGCAGCCGGCCGTCCATGACGTAGACCCACTCGTAGCCGGAGTGGGTCTTGAGCGCGGGCTCCTCACGGCGGGCACTGCGACCGATGACCACCTTGAACGCCTGGATACCCTCCGCCCGCTCGGTGAGCGGCACCATCGTCATGCCGTGCTGGGTGACCGGCCGCAGGTGCACACGCGGATCGCCCGTGGGCGGCGCGTCGACGAGGTCGTCAAGGGTGACGCCGTAGGCGCGCGCCAGCGGCAGCAGCAGCTCCAGGGTGGGCTTGCGCCCGCCGGACTCCAGGCGCGAGAGGGTGCTCACCGAGACACCAGTCTGCTCGGAGAGCTGGGCAAGGGTGATCTCACGCTGCTGTCGCAGAGCGCGCAGTCGCAGGCCGACTCCGCTCAGGTCGTTGCTCATGGAGAGCATGTTGCCACAATGGCAAGCGCCCTTGCTAGTCTCTCTCCGGCGTCGGACACTGGGGTCATGACCACGCCACAGGCCCTCTCCGTTCCTCTCGACGCTCTGGTGATCGGCGGCGGCG
>NZ_JBMDXJ010000221.1:0-7299 GCF_048594945.1 Pseudactinotalea sp.
TCCTTGGCCTTCGCCTCGAGCGGGTCGGTCGCGGCCTTGTCCTCGAGCGCCTCGTGGTCGGGGTGACGCACCTCGGAGGCGTTGTCGTCGAGGGTGACCTTGCCGTCGAGGGCGACGATCGCGCCGCTGCCGGTGCGGACCAGCGGGTTCACATCGACCAGCGTGGCGTCCTCGGCAGTGAACACGGTCCACAGCGTGCGGATCACGTCGGCGATCGGGGCCCGCAGCTCGTCCGCGAACCCGGCGGTCTCGACGATCTCGGCGGCCTTGGCCTCGTCGATGCCCACGATCGGGTCCACCGCCACACGCGCCAGCGCCTCGGGGCGCTCGACGGCGAGCTGCTCGATCTCCATGCCGCCCTCGACCGAGCACATCGCCAGGTAGTTGCGGTTCGCCCGGTCCAGCAGCACCGAGAAGTAGTACTCCTCGGCGATGTCAGCGCCCTCGGCGATCATCACGCGGTGCACGGTGTGGCCCTTGATGTCCATCCCGAGGATGGCCGCTGCCACCTCCGCAGCCTCGTCGACAGACGTGGCGATCTTCACGCCGCCCGCCTTGCCGCGGCCGCCGGTCTTGACCTGGGCCTTGACGACGACGACCCCGCCCTCAGCAGGCAGCAGCTCACGCGCCGCGTCAGCGGCTTCCTCCGGCGTGGTCGCGACGATGCCGCGGAGCACGGGTACCCCGTGCTTCTCGAACATGTCGCGCGCCTGGTACTCGAACAGGTCCAAGGGTCTTGCCTTCCGTCATCCGGCGCCGCAAAGTCAGCCCGACCTTACCGCGCGGAACGGGCGCCTCGGTGCGGTCAGCCGCGCGGTGTCCCGGAGGGCTCCTGCGGGTCTTCGGCGAGTGCCTCGGCGACGACGTCGGAGAACAGGTACATGCCATCCATGTCGGGGTGAACCCCGTCAGGCTGCAGCTGATCCAGGTGTTGGGTGATGGTGCCGTACCAGTCCGCGACCACCACGTTCGGGTGCTGTGCCGCGACCTCGATCATGTTCTCGTTGCTCTCGGGAATCCAGCTGCTGGAGTGGTAGATCGTGACGAGAACCACATACCGGTCGGGTCCCAGCAGCTCGAGCGCCTCCTGGAGCGGAGCGGGATCCTTCAGGCCGGCGTTGGTCCCGGCGACGATGACCACGATGTCGCGAACCGTCCCCTCGTCGAGCGCGCTGCGGATCGCATCGACCACGGCGGGCCACTGACGGTTGGACTTCGCGTCGATCGCGATGCCTGGGAAGTCGGCCTTCAGCGCCGGTGCGGCCACGTAGAGCATCGAGTCGCCGAAGGCGCTGATCTCGTCACCGCTCGGCAGCACCGGGTCGCCATCGGGGGCGGCGTCCTCACCCGAGCTCCCGACGGCGTCGGCTTCTTGGTCGGCCGGCTCGCCCTGGTCGGCGGTGGTCTGGTCGCCTTCCGCGGCGGCTGCGGCCGCCTCCATCTGAAGCTCGACCTGCGACTTGTCCGGGGCGACGACGAGCGCGACTCCGAACACGACCACGAGTGCGGTCGCCGCCGCGAGCAGAGCCCGCGGGCGGTTCGGCGCGGGCCCACGCAGAGCGGCTCGCACCCGGCGGGAGGTCTCGCGGAACCCGTGCCGACGGATCGGTTGCTCGATCCACCGGTAGGAGGCCGCGGAGACGGCGAGCGTGAGGGCGAGAGCGAGCGCGCGCACGAGCCAGCTGATCGGCGAGTCCGGCAGCGCGGCCGGCAGCACCGCGGTGACGATGAGCAACACCGGCCAGTGCCACAGGTAGATGCCGTAGGAACGTTCGCCGAGCCAGACCATGGGCCGCGTCGAGAAGGCCCGCACCATGCCGTCCCGCGCGCCGGGTGCGGTGGCGAGAGCGGCGATCAGGGCCGCCGTGGCGATCGAGGCGAGCAGGATGCCGCCGCGGTACGCGAACGCGCTTTCGCCGTCGAGCGTGAGCAGCAGGGTGAGCAGAGCGAGCCCGGAGACGATCGCGATCGCCATGCGGGCGCGGTCCCAGCCGGGGATCCGGCGCACGTCGGTCGTGGGACTGGCCAGGGAGAGCGCGAGAGCGGCGCCGATCATCAGGCCGAACGCGTGGGTGTCGGTGCCGTAGTAGGCGCGCGTGACACCGTCGCCGGCGTGCAGTGCCATGAGGCCCGCCGAGACCGCCGCGACGCCGAGCACGATCGCGATCCGTTGCTTCGCGGTCCGGGTCAGTGCGAGCAGCACCGCGAGCAGCACCGGCCACACGAGGTAGAACTGCTCCTCCACCGCGAGCGACCAGAAGTTGACGAAGAGTTGCGGCGCGGTCTGGGTGAAGTAGGAGGACCCTGCGCCGATCTCGAGCCAGTTGTTGGAGAACGTGAGCGCACCGAGCGCCTGCCGGCGGATGTCGACGAGCAGGTCGTTGCCGACCGCGAGCGCGAGCGCCGTGGAGACCACCACGACAGCCGCCAACGCGGGAAGCAGCCGACGCGCCCGGCGGGTCCAGAACCCCTTGAGATCGAGCCGGCCGTGCTCGGAGAGCTCGCGGACCAGCAGCGTGGTGATGAGGAATCCCGAGAGCACGAAGAAGATGTCGACGCCGAGGTAGCCGCCGGGCAGGGTCTGCGGCCGCAGATGGAACACCAGTACCGCGAGCACGGCAATCGCGCGCAGCCCGTCGAGGCCGAGGATCCGCGCGTGCTTGCGCCGGCTCGGGCGGCCCCTGACCGGCGTGCGAGGTCGCGACGGCGTGGCGCGCCTCTCGCGTTCTTCCGTCACCACCGCCACGGGCGCCTACCTCCCTGGTGCTCAGGCTAGGCGCGGGGACCAACAATCTGCCCGCCCGACACGCGAGCGGGCCGATCGTTGGGGTCAGGCCTCGTCGGTCTCGTCGCTGTCCGGGAGCTCCGGCTTGGTCCCGCGCTCGGTGAACGACGCGATCAGGGTGGTCTCCCCCGCCGGTACTGCGACGACCCATCCGGAGGAGCTGATCGAGCGGTTGTCGATCACGGCCCCCGTGACCTCTCGCTCTTCCAGCACCTCACCGGTGCACAGCCGCACGGTGCTGACGAGCTGGCGGCCGTCGCGAGCCTCGCTGATGACGAAGGCGCGGTCCGGATCGCGCCCGTCGTGTCAGTGGTGTCGGGCGTGGATCTCCCGGAGCGTCCCGCCGGCCTCGACGAGCACCCTGCCCTCGTCGTTCAGCACGTCAGCGATCCGGGCGAGCGCGGCGTCGGCCGGGTGTCGTCCGTCGAGCGAGCCGACACGGACGGCGACGACGAGGTCGAACGGCGCCTCGCCGTCGTCCAGGACGAAGTCCTCGATCGCGACGTCGCGGAAATCCGGGCCCCCCGCCTCGGCATCGCGCGTCGCGATCGCGTGAGCGCGAGGTGAGCGGTCGATCGCGACCACGTCGCAGCCGCGGCGCACGAGCTCGCGCGCCAGCGCTCCGGTGCCGCTGCCGATCTCGAGCACGCGCATGCCGGGCCGGATCGGCAGGGCATCGGCGACGGCGCGCAACCGGGGCGAGAGCGCCGCTGTCACCGGGTGCCCAAAGGCCCGACGACGGCGTACCGAGCAGTCAGGAACTCGCCGTTCCGGTCGCTCTCCTCCAGCCGGAGGTCGAACGCGCCTCCGAGCAGCCGACGACCGGAGCCGAGGGTGACCGGTGCGATGCCGACGATCACCTCATCGAGCATGCCGGCGCGAGCGAAGTCGGCAGCGAGGTCGCCGCCGCCGAGCATCCACACGCCCTTGTCACCGGCGGCAGCCTCGATGGCGGCGCGGTGCCCGGAGGGTGGGCCCGAGACGAACCTGATCGTCTCGTTCACGGGCTCGAGGTGACGGTGAGTGAACACGAAGGTGGGCTCGGCATAGGCCCAGCTCCCCGGCTCGTTCTTCATGATCCACTCATACGTGGTCGCGCCCATCACCTGTGCCCCTACCCCGGTCATGAACTGCTTGATGCTTCCAGGCCCGTCCTCATCGAAGGTCTGCTTGAACAGCCAGTCGAGCGAATCCGCATCGTCGGCGAGGAAGCCATCGAGGGTCACGGCGGTGTTGTAGCAGTAGCGGGTCATGTCAGGTCTCCTCCTCCGGCACGCCGGTGCCAGCTGATCGGGTCGGGGTCCAGGTGCGGACCGGTGGTGTCGATGCCCGCCTGGCGCAGCATCCAACGTGCGAGCTGGCGGCGATGGGCGGAGAACGTCAATGTGTGGGCCACGATCTGCGAGAGCAGGAACGACTCGGGCGGGTCACAGATCGCGTCGATCACGCGGTCGTTCCACGCGCCACGCCGCTCCACGTCGCGGGTCATCGCCAGCCAGCGCGCCGCGATGTCGGCGTGCTGCGCGCGCAGCTCGGCCACGCTGTGCGGGCCGGAGATATCGGGCTCGTCCGCGCCCTCGATGCTGGCGAGCCAGGGCAGCTTGTCGAGGGCGAGATGGGCGAGCACCTCGGCGAGCGAGGTGTCGGCGCCCGACCACTCCAGCACCTGGTGGCCGGGCATCCGTTCGCGGCGGTAGTCCTCCTCACTCAGCGGCTCGGCGGCCGCGAGCAGCGCGTCGACGTCGTCGAGGTCGTGCCGCACCATCAGCGTGAGCACCTCGCCGGATGCGTGCTCATGGGCTCCGCCCGCGTCCACGTACAGCACGGTCGGCGAGTGGAAGTGGATGCCGTTCGGTGCGGGCAGCCAGTGGCCCCGCTCGCCCTGCGCAGGCATCGCGCTCGGCGCGCAACCGAAGGCCCGCGCGAACGCCCGCGCGAACCCCTCCACGGAGTCGTAGCCAGCCTCGAAGCCCGCCTCGGTCACCGACGTCCCGCGTTGCAGCTGCCAGGCGGCACGCTCGAGCAGCACCCGTCGCCGCATCGCCACCGGCGGCTCGCCCGCCGCCCGGCTCACCTGCCTGCTGAAGTGGAACGGCGAGGTGTAGGCGGCGGCCGCCATGTCGCCGAGCCTGTCCCCCACCTCGTCATCCGCGAGGACGGCGTCCAGCAGCTCGCGGATGCGGTCTCGCCCTGTCTCGCTCACGGTTCGAGTATGGGTCGCCCACCCGTCGCCGCGCCCGACCGTTCTTGCTCAACCTGGACTACAGCTTCGTCACCGGCGAGTACCGCAACAGCAGCCGCTTCGTCCCGGACTCTCCGAAATCGATCTTCGCGACGGCGTTGGTCCCGGCATTCTCGATCGCCACCACGCGCCCCATGCCGTAGGCATCGTGGGTCACGCGGTCACCCACCTCGAGGTTGGGCACGTCCGCCCGCGGGGTGGCGGAACCGAACTTCGGCGCGTCGGGGGACGGCGGCGCGGCCTCCTTGCGCGCTCGGCGCTCGGCCAGGCGGGAGGTGCGTGGGCCGGTGGAGCCGTAGCCGCCGCCACCGGTGAACGACCCGCCGCGGTAGCGCTGCATCGACGACTCGCGCCGCTTCCAGTCGATCAGCTCCTCGGGCACGTCGCCGATGAACCGCGACTCCGGCAGCTCGTTGGGCATGCCGAATGCCGTGCGCACGCTCGCGCGCGAGACATACAACCGCTCCCGCGCACGGGTCAGCGCCACGTACGCGAGGCGTCGCTCCTCCGCGAGCTCGTCGGGGTCGGCGAGACTGCGCTGGTGCGGGAAGGTGCCGTCCTCGAGGCCGGTCACGAACACCACGGGGACCTCCCGCCCCTTGGCGGTGTGCACGGTCATCAGGGTGATGACGCCCGACTCCCCCGCCCCCTCGGGGATCTGGTCGGCATCGGCGACCAGGGCAACCCGCTCCAGGAAGTCGCCCAGATCGCCCTCGGGATCGGTCTCGGCGAACTCGGCGGCGACCGCGTGCAGCTCGGCGAGGTTCTCCACCCGCGAGGCATCCTGCGGGTCGTCGCTCGCCCGGAGCTCACGCAGGTACCCGGACTCCTCGAGCACGGTGTCGAGCAGCTCGGCGGGCGCGGCACCAGCGGCCGACATCCCGCGCAGGCGCCCGAGCATCCCGTCGAACTCCTTGACGGTCGCGATTGCGCGTGTGGCCAGCCCGAGCACGTCCTCGACCTGCCCGAGCGCCGCCCCGAAACTGGTCCGTTCACGCTCGGCGTGGGCCACGATCATCGCCTCGCTGCGATCGCCCAGGCCGCGCTTGGGGACGTTGAAGATCCTGCGGATGCTGACGTCGTCGTCGGGGTTGACGATCGCCCGCAGGTACGCGATCGCGTCCTTGATCTCCTTGCGCTCGTAGAACCGGGTGCCGCCGACCACCTTGTACGGCAGCCCCACGCGCACCAGCACCTCCTCCAGCGCGCGCGACTGGGCGTTGGTGCGGTAGAAGATCGCGACGTCGCCCGGCTTCACGCCGTCGGAGTCGGAGAGCCGGTCGATCTCGGAGGCGATGAACCGCGCCTCCTCGTGCTCGTTGTCGGCCACGTACCCCACGATCCGGGTGCCGGCACCGGCGTCGGTCCACAGGTTCTTCCGCTTGCGACCGGGGTTGCGTGCGATCACCGAGTTCGCGGCGGTGAGGATCGTCTGCGTGGACCGGTAGTTCTGCTCGAGCAGGATGGTGGCCGCGTTCGGGTAATCGGTCTCGAACTCGATGATGTTGCGGATCGTGGCGCCGCGGAACGCGTAGATCGACTGATCCGCATCGCCGACCACCGTCAGCTCGGCCGGCTCCACGCCAGGCGTGGCCGAAGAACCATCACTATTCATCCCCACCAGCTCACGCACCAGCACGTACTGCGCGTGGTTGGTGTCCTGGTACTCGTCCACCAGCACGTGCCGGAAGCGGCGCCGGTAGTGCTCGGCGACGTCCGGGAACGCCTGCAGCATGTGCACCGTGGTCATGATGATGTCGTCGAAGTCGAGCGCGTGCGCCTGCCGCAGCCGCTCCTGGTACCGCCGGTACGCCGCCGCCAAGTTCTGCTCGAACGGGTTGTTGCCGACGGTGCTCAGGTACTCGTCCGGGTCGACCAGCTCGTTCTTGAGGTCCGAGACCCGGTGGCTGAACGCCTTGGGCGGATACCGCTTGGGGTCGAGGTCGAGCTCGCGGCACACCATCGTCATCAGCCGCTGGGAATCGGCGGCGTCATAGATCGAGAAGCTCGACCGCAGCCCGATCGTCTTCGCCTCGCGCCGCAGGATCCGCACGCACGCGGAGTGGAACGTCGACACCCACATGGTCCGGGCGCGCGGGCCGACCAGTTCCTCGACCCGCTCACGCATCTCGGCTGCGGCCTTGTTGGTGAACGTGATCGCAAGGATCTCGCCCGGCCGCGCGCGCTTGGTCGCGAGCAGGTAGGCGATGCGGTTCGTCAGCACACGCGTCTTGCCCGAGCCTGCCCCCGCGATGATCAACAGCTGCCCGCC
>NZ_JBMDXJ010000222.1:0-5296 GCF_048594945.1 Pseudactinotalea sp.
CACACCGATGCCGGCCGCGACCAGCGCGATCGCGTCGCCGGTGCTCGCAGGGACCTCGACCGGCGGCCGACCGGGTGGCCCGCCCTCCCAGAGGAGCACGTCGTCGGCGGGCTGCAGCACCACCTCGTCGCCCAGATCAGCCAGCTCTGCGCTCTCGGACTCCTCCAGCGCCGCGAGCACGTGATCGCGCGCGACGACGACCACCGGCTCCTCCACGTACAGCGGTATCGCGTGCAGCACGTCGCGGTTCACGGGCGGCCGCAGGATCACCGCGTCGAGATCCCCGGCGATCACCGCGGCCTCCGCCTCTCCCGCCGGGACCGGGACGAGGTGCAGCGGCACGCCACGGTGTCGCGCCTGCCACACCCGCGCCCACTTCGCCGGCGTCGCGCCGGGTACGAAGCCGAGCCGGAATCCGGGTTCGACGCCGTCGACGCTCGCCTGCTCCGGCTCGGGCTGCTCCATCCGCTCAGGGTAGGCGCGAGCGAGAACCGGGCGGTCCTACGCTGGTCACCATGACCACGGAACCCTCACCGCACGCGATGAAGCCGGCGACAGCCGCCAAGAAGCTCGGCGTCTACCTGCCGGCCACGCCGGAGGAGTTCCGGGCAGGCGGCATCACACGCGAGCAACTGCACGAGCTGCAGCAGAACCCGCCCGAGTGGCTGGCCGAGCTGCGCCGCCACGGCCCGCACCCGCGCCCCGAGGTGGCGGGCCGCCTGGGCGTCTCGATCTCCGGCTTGGCCCGTGGCGGCGTCGAGGATGCACTCACCACCGAGCAGATCAACGCGTTACGAGCCGACCCGCCGGCGTGGCTGGTGGCCGAACGGGAGACCCACGCCAAGGTGCTGGCCGAGGAGGAGCGGCTGCGCGCCGCCCGCGAGAGCGAGAGCTGACCACATGGCTGGACCGAGGGTCGCAGTGATCGGCGCCGCCGGGCGCATGGGCCGCACGGTGTGCGACGCGGTGGAGGCCGCGAGCGACCTCGAGCTGGTGGCGCGGCTGGACGTCGGCAGTGACATCGCGTCGCTGCGCGGTGTGGCCGACGTCGGTGTGGACTTCACCGTGCCGGACGTGGCAGAGGCCAACGTGACGGCCCTGATCGATGCCGGGCTGCACGCCGTGGTCGGCACAACCGGCTGGGACGAGGCCGCGCTACGGCGGGTCCGCGAGCGGCTGGTCGACACCGGGCTCGGCGCCGTGATCGCCCCGAACTTCGCGCTGTCGGCGGTGCTGGCGATGCGGTTCGCGGCGCAGGCCGCCCGGTGGTTCGAGAGCGTCGAGGTGGTCGAGCTGCACCACCCCGACAAGGTCGACGCACCCTCCGGGACCGCCGTGCACACCGCGCAGGCGATCGCAGCAGCCCGCAAGAAGGCCGGCGTCGAGCAGGCGCCGGACGCGACGTCGTCGGGCCTGGAGGGTGCCCGAGGCGCCGACGTCGACGGCGTCCCCGTGCACGCCGTCCGCCTTCGCGGGCTGGTGGCCCACGAGGAGATCCTTCTCGGCAACCCGGGCGAGCTGCTGACGATCCGCACCGACTCCTTCGACCGATCCTCGTTCATGCCGGGCGTGCTGCTCGCGGTCCGCCGGGTGGTCGAGCGCCCCGGCCTGACGGTGGGCCTCGATGCCTTGATCGACTGAGTGCCCGACGTCGGAATCGCGCCCTAGCGTCTCAGCCCATCGTCTTCGCGCCGTCGATCGCCTCGCGGATGATGTCGGCATGGCCGGCGTGCTGCGAGGTCTCCGCGATCACGTGGATCACCGTGCGTCGCACGGTCCAGCGTGCACCTGGCTCGAACCAGGGCGCCTTCGGTAGCTCGTGCGAGGCGTCGAGGTCGAGACCACGCAGAGTCCGCTCCGTCTCCTCGGCCACCGTGGCGTAGCCGGCGAGCACGCTCTCGACCGTGTCTTCGGGCAGCATCGAGAACTCCGCCTCCCGCTCGCCCAGGGCTGCGAGCGCCTCGGGCGAGGGGTTCGACCAGTCGATCGCACCCCAGTCGATCGCGTCGTCGGACGGCTGCTCCCCGTGCACGGCGAACTCGATCCAGGTCCGCTCGGTCGCGGCGACGTGCTTGATCAGCCCGCCCAGGCACAGGGCGCTCACGGTCGACCGCTCCCCCGCCTGCTCATCGGTCATCCCCGCAAGGGTCTGGGTGAGGAAGCCGCGATGGCGCGCCAGCGCCTCGAGGAGATCGTGGAGCTCGGACGGGGCGTGGCCGCGGGCGGGGGTGCTCATGAGGAGGACGCTAGTACCGAGGTCTGACACCCGGGACGGGATCAGTGCTCGACCGGGACCTCGCCCGCGATCCGCGCGTTCGCGGCCCGCTGATTCGCGGTCAGCGACATCCGGTCGATCCACGCGAGGGCGAGCGCCGAGACGATGAACGCCAGATGGATGAGTGTCTGCCAGAGCATCGTGTCGTTGTCCATCTCATCCGACTGGATGAAGGTGCGCAGCAGATGGATCGAGCTGATGCCGATGATGCTCATCGCCAGCTTCGTCTTGAGCACGTTGGCGTTGACGTGGCTCAGCCACTCCGGCTGGTCGGGGTGGTTGTCCAGTCGGATCCGCGAGACGAACGTCTCGTAGCCGCCGACGATCACCATGATCAGCAGGTTGCTGATCATCACGATGTCCACGAGCCCGAGCACCATGAGCATCGTCACGGCCTCGTGGCTGGACTCCTCCATCCCGTGCGGCGGGTCGAAGTGCAGGAAGGCGTAGCCGAACAGGTTGTACAGCTCCTTGAGGAACTGCCAGACGTAGATCACCTGAGCGATGACTAGCCCGATGTACAGCGGCGCCTGCAGCCAGCGGGAGAAGAAGATGAAGTGGCCGAGCGGGGCAATCGGGCGCTCCCCGGTCGGCGGTTTGGTCACGGTCACCGCGGAAGATTAACAACGTGATCCGATTGTGACCTAGACCCACGAGAGCATTGATCTGCCCATGTGTCCAAAGACACGCGGACGGCGCGGCGCCGGCTCAAGCCGCGCGGTGCAGCTCGCGCGGTCTCACGTAGACGAAGCCACGACCGGGGCGCTCACGGATGATCAGCCGCGGCCGCAGCCGGCGGGCGTGCGCGAGGATCGATCCGACGATCGCGGCACCGAGGAGCGGCCCCATCCCGGTCACGATCATCGCGACCTGCGCGCCCGCATGGTCGGCGACGAATCCGATGAGGGTCCCTGAGATCGCCTGCGCACCGAAGAAGACCATGATGTACACAGCCATCACGCGGCCACGCATCGTCGGGCTGACGGTGGTCTGGATCAGCGTGTTGCCGCCGGTCAGGTAGTACAGCGACACCGCACCCACCGCGACGAGCACCACGACGAACAGCGCTTGCACGCTGATGAGCGCGGCCACGACCTGCAGCGCACCGAGTGCCATGGCCAGGTAGACGAGCTGCCGCAGACCCACGCGAACGCGCCGGGCCGAGGCGATCGAGCCGATCACCGCACCGGCAGCCACGGCGGCGCTGAGGAGCCCATACCCGCCGGCGCCGGACCGGAAGACGTTGTCGGCGTAGGCCGACAGCACCGTCGCCAGGTTGATCCCAGTGAGGGCGACCAGGCCGATGAGCACGATGGTCCACAGGATCTCGGGCCGCTGCCCGACGTGCTGCAGGCCGGCGCGCAGCTGACCCGGCTCACGTGCGACGCGCGGTGCCGGATGCAGCTTCGCCGCATTCATCCTCGTGAGCAGCAGCACAGCGATCACGCCAGCAGCGGAGTTCGCGAGGAATGCGGGGCCCTCACCGAAGGCAGCGATCGCGATGCCGGCGATCGCCGGGCCGATCAGTCCGCCGAGCTGGAACACGGTCGAGTTGAGGCTGATCGCGTTGCGCAGGTTCTCCGGACCGGCCACCTCGACCACGAACGCCTGGCGCGCGGGATTGTCCGGCACCGTCGCCAAGCCGAGGATGAACGCGCTCAGCAGGATGTGCCACGGCTGAACCAGGCCGGTCACCACGAGGACACCGAGGGCGAGCGCCGAGGCCGCGAAGATCGACTGCGTGACCATGAGGATGGCGCGCTTGTTGTAACGGTCGGCCAGCACTCCGCCCCACAGCCCGAACAGCAGCATGGGTCCGAGCTGCAGCGTCACCGTGAGTCCCACGAGCGCGACGTTCCCCGACAGCTGCAGAATCAGCCAGTCCTGGGCGATCCGCTGCATCCATCCGCCGGGGTTCGTCAGCAGCTGCGACGTGACGTAGAGGCGGTAGTTCGACTCACGCAACGCGGGGAACGTGCGGAGGATGCCGCGCCGGGGCGCGGACGAGAGTGTGGCGAGGCGGGAGTACGGGCGGGGTGCGGCGGCGGTCACTGGTTCCTGAGAGTCTCGAGTCGTAACGTTTCGAGTTCCGAGGCTACCTGCGGGTTGTCAGGAAGGCGAACTTATCCGGCCTATAGTCATCATCACGAGTTGTGATGAGCGTCTCAGGGAGGTGACCTCGTGTTCGATCCGCAGCATCTGCGCACGTTCCTGGCGGTCACCTCCACGCTCAGCTTCACGCGCGCCGCGCAGCTGCTCGGCGTCAGCCAGCCGAGCGTCAGCCAGCAGATCAAGCGGCTGGAGCAGGCCACTGGACGGCCGCTGCTGAACCGGGACACCCACTCTGTGCAGCTGACCGACCACGGCGAGGCGATGGCCGGCTTCGCCCGCACGATCCTGGCCGCGCACGAGGAGGCCGAGAGCTACTTCGCCTCCCCCAGCATGACTGGTCGACTTCGGTTCGGTGCCGCCGACGATCTCGCACTGGCCCAGCTCCCCGGGGTGCTCCGCGCGTTCCGGCAGCTACACCCCTCGATCCAGCTCGAGCTGACGGTCGGGCAGACCTCGATGTTGCGTCGCCGTCTCGACGCCAACCAGCTCGACCTGGTCTTCGTCAAGGAAGCGCCGGGATCGACGACCGGCACGCTCGTGCGCCGCGACCCGCTGGTGTGGGTGGCGGTACCCGGAACCCGACTGCACCCCGACGAGCCGATCCCGCTGGTCGCCTATTCGGCGCCCTCGCTAAGCCGGCTGACCGCCACCCGTGTACTCGCAGAGGCCGGGCGCAGCTGGCGGATCACCTGCAAGGTCCTCGAGGTCAACGGCGTGCTCGCCGCGGTCCGCGCCGGGCTCGGGTTCGCTGCGCTGCCGAGCCGCCTCATCCCGGGTGATCTCGTGCAGGTCGGAGCACGGCTCGGGCTGCCCGCGATCGGCGACGTCGAGTTCACGCTCCTCGAGAACCCGATCGCGCCCGTCGAGCCGGTGCGGGCGCTCGCCACCGCCATCCGGGAGCGCACGCTC
>NZ_JBMDXJ010000223.1:0-3977 GCF_048594945.1 Pseudactinotalea sp.
GCGACTCGTGCTCGCCGGCGTGTTCCTCGTGGCCGCCGTGGTGGCCGGATTCACGCTGGCACCGATCGCGTTCTCCGGCCCGTTGCTGGGTGGCGCGCTGCTGCCCACCGACGTCTCGTTCGCCGAGCTGTGGCGGGTGGCGTTCTCACCCTGGCTCGCGAGCGGCGACGGCTGGGCGGCACCCGCAGACCCGTTCATGGCGGTGTTGGCGATGCTCTCGGCACTCACCGGGGGCTTCGTCGGTGTGCCCGTCTGGGTCACGGTCTCGATCGTCACGGTCTCGGCGATCCCGCTGGCAGCGCTGACCGCCTGGTTCGCCGCCGGCGCTGCTACCCGCTCCCTCACGCTGCGCGCCTGGGCCGCGATCATCTGGGCACTCGCGCCGCCGCTCGTCCTCGCCCTCGCCGGTGGGCGGTTGGGTGCCGTCGTCGCGCACGTGCTGCTGCCGCTGGTCGCGCTCGGCCTCGCGCGGGCGTTCGGGCTCGATCGCCGTGACGTGGTCGTGTCCGGGCTCGTCGGAGCCCGACGTGTCGAGGCTCGTGTGTCCAGCGCGGCGCCGGCCGAGGTCCGCAAGCGCCGCCTCGCCGCGCTCGCTGCCGTGGCCGACGACGCCTCGACAGGTCAGATCCAGCGGGTGCTCTCCGGCGACGAGCCCGGCGCCTCGGGCGAGTCCGAGGAGATCGGCGACGACGCCGTCGAGCCGTCAGAGGCGAGCGCGAGCGCCGAGGGCGCCGACTCCGGCGCCTCGGGCGAGGAAGGCACGTCCGCCGATCCCGACGAGCGCGACGAGGCGGACGAGCCGATGCCGGTGATCGCCTCGAACACGGCGGAGCCGTACGTCTCCGAGGAGGACGAGGAGTTCGCCACGATCGTGGCACGCCCCTCCGGCGTCGGCTCTCTGGGCGCAGCGGCAGGTGCCGGTCTCGCCCTGGCGGCGGCTGCGGCAGGCGCGCCGGTACTGCTGCCGGCCGGCTTGCTGTGCCTCCTGATGCTCGCGCTGCTGCTCCCGCGCAAGGGTGTCTCCGGTCGTGCGCGGCTGCTGCTCGTCGCCATCCCGCCACTGGTGCTGCTGGGCCCGCTGCTCACGCACGCGGCCCGGACCGAGGGCGGCTGGCGGCTGCTGCTGTCCGGGCCCGGCGCCATGAGCCAGACACCGGACTCGACCCCCTTGCTGACGTTGCTGGGATGGCCGCAGGATCCGCCTGCGGCCGGGCTCGCGTCGGTCTCGCAGTGGCTCGTCCTGGTGGCCTCGGCCACCGTGGTGATCGCCGCTGTGGTGGCGCTGGGGCGCGGCGGCGGACTGGCGCGAGGCGTCCGGCTGGCGTGGCTCGTGGCGGCTGTCGGGGCCGCGGCCGCGGTCACCGCTCCGCACGTCGAGATCGGGGTGGCGCAGCTGGGCAGCGGCTCTGACGCCGTGACGCGCGGGTGGGCCGGGCCAGGCACGTCGCTGCTCCTTCTCGGTCTGGTGACGGCGACCGCAGTCGGTGGCGGTGGTCTCAGGGCTGCGCTGCACGGGCGCAGCTTCGGGTGGCGCCAGCTCGGCGCCGCGGTCATCAGCATCGTGCTGGTCGGTGGCATCGCGCTCGCGGCGATCGGATGGACCACCATGCTGCGGGGTGACGTGCTCACGCTCACCACGCGATCGACCGATCCGGTCCCGGCGATCGGCGACGAGCTCCAGGCCTCGGAGAGCCGCTCCCGCGTGCTGGCGCTGTGGGCCACCGACTCGGGCGTGGTCGATGCCGAGCTGTGGCGCTCCGTGGGCCCGCAGCTGACCGAGACCTCCTCGGCGACCGCGCTCGCCGCGCTCGACCGCAGCGAGCCCGATCCCGCGACCGCGTCGCTGTCCTCGATCGTCGCCGGCCTCGCCACCGGGACACTCAGCGGCGCCGCCGAGGCGCTCGCGGACCATGCCGTGGGCGTGGTGATCGTGCCGCCGCTGGAATCGACGGTGACCGGCGAGACAGGCGACGATGTGGCCCGGACACGCCTCATCGCGCTCCTCGACAGCGTGCGTGGACTCGACCGTGTCACCGAGAACGAGTCCGGCGTGGTGTGGCGCGTGAGCACCGAGGAGACCTCGGTCGCACGCGTGGTGCTGGTCGGTGCCGATGGCACCGCGACCCCTGTGGCGTCCGGTGTGGTGGGCGTCAGCACCGAGATCGTGGCCGACGAGGCGTCCACCCTCGTCCTCTCCGAGCGCGCCACGACCGGCTGGCGTGCCTGGCTCGACGGCGACCAGCTGCGGTCGGTCGATCACGGCTGGCAGCAGGCCTTCGAGGTGCCTGCCGGAGCGAGTGGCCAGCTGGTCGTGCGCTTCGACGACCCGCTCGCAGCACCCTGGCGGATCGCGGTCGCCGCGACATTCGTGATCGTCGCGCTGATCGCGCTCCCGACCCGCCGTCGACGCATCGACGGCCCCGCCGAGGAGGAGGGCTGATGGCATCGTCGCGTGGTGGAGGCGTACTGCGCCGGATCGGCCTCGCGGCCAGTGGCGTGCTCGTGCTCGCCCTGACCATCGGGGTCGGTCTCGCGGCGACGCTGGCCGGTCCGCCGACCTCCACCACCACCGAGGTGGAGCCGGTGAGCGTGGGCGCGGGTGCGACCACGTGGCTGTGCGCGCCGGCGCCGACGCTGCCCACCGCGGCTGCAGGCGAGGACGTCGAGTACGACCCCGACCTCGGCACCGGGGGTGGCGCCGTGGCCACCCTGGCCGACCTCACCGCCGTCGGCGCCGATGAGGTGCCCACGATGAGTGTCGGGCCGCTCGCGGAGGACGCGACCGACGCCGGCACGGCGGGCATGCTCGCCACGATCTCCCAGCCGGGCATCACCGACCCGTACGTCGGGGTCGTGGAGCCGTTCGCCGACCGCGTGCCCCTGGTCGGCGGCGTCAGTGTGGCGCGCGCCGACGCCGGCGACCTCCGCGGCCTGTCCGCGACGGCGTGCCAGCAGCCCGTCAGCTCGGCGGTGCTGGTGGGCGGGTCCACGCAGCTGGGCGCGAGCGCTCGGTTGATCCTCGCGAATCCCGGCGAGACCACGGCCTCGGTCAGGCTGAGTGGCTGGGGCGCGACCGGACCCCTGCCGGACATCGCCCCGATCGTGGTCCCGGCCGGCGGCGTGCGGACGCTGCTGCTCGAGACGATCTCGTTGGAGCCTAGGATCGCGATCCGGCTCGACGTCGAGGGCGGGCGCGTGGTCCCCACGATCCAGGACAGCTCGCTCGACGGGCTGATCGCAGCCGGGACCGAGACGGTCAGCCCCGCTGCCGACCCGACCACCGACCTGACGATCGCCGGCGCGGCGATCTCCGAGGCCGACAGCGCGAGCGCGCTGCTCCGGCTCGTGAACCCTGGCACCGAGCCGGCCACCGTGGCGGTCGAGATGCTCGGACCGGACGGCGCCGAGGTGCTGCCCGGTGCGGAGTCCTCGGTGATCGAGGCCGGCACCGTGGTCGACGTCTCGTTGGCCGGCTTGCCGACCGGACAGTACGGCGTGCGCGTCACGTCCGACGTGCCGGTGACCGGCGCCGTGCAGATGGCTCGTACCGGTAGCGCCGGCGAGGACGACCCGGACACACCGCCGGTCGACATCGCGTGGCTGCCGGCGTCCGCACCCGTGGACGCCGGGGTGCTGGCGCTGCCCACCGATCTGGTCGACACCGTGCTGGTCACCGCCACCAACCCGGGCGACGCCGCTGTGGAGATGGACGTGCGCGCCTACGACGCGGCCGGTGAGGTGATCCAGGAGGAGAGCGTCACCCTCGCTGCAGGCGCGACCACACGCCTCGAGGTCCCCTCGGGAACCCTGGCCGTCGTGTTCGCGGGCTCCGGCATCCTCGCCTCAGCCATCGTGGCCGGTGACGCCACGGACGGCACGCTGATCGCTGCGTACCCGATCACCGCTGACCCGTACACGGAGCAGTCCGTCGCCGTGCGCGTCACCGACTGACCGCCCCCACGTTCAACGCTCTCCCG
>NZ_JBMDXJ010000224.1:0-2610 GCF_048594945.1 Pseudactinotalea sp.
TGGAGGAGTGCGTCTCGTCGAACGCGCTCGAGACCGGCTGCGGGCTCACCATTCCGGCCGAGCTGGACGAAGGGACCGAGCTGGACGACGGCACGCTCGAGCGCACGCTGACCGACGACGCCCAGGAAGCTCTGGAGTCGCTGGAGCCGATGATCGACTACTCAGATCCGACGATCGCCAGCGCTGGCTACATCGGGGCGGTCGACGTGGAAGCCGAGTGCACCCAGGGCGATGAGTCCGGAACCTGCACGATCCTGTTCGCGCCCAGCCTCAGCTCGCCATCGGTGGTGATGACCGATCCTGACCTGCCCGTGACCTGGGACTGAGGACGTCGGCCGCTCGGCGGCGGCTCCCTTGACTTCCACACCTAGAACGGCGGGAGGTCGTTCTCGGTGGGGAGCCAGCGTCGCACCGGCGTGATGGGGTCACGCACCAGAATGGTGAGGCGGCCATCCGAATCCTCGATGTAGACGTGGCCCGTGGGCGTGGTCCAGGTATGACTGCCATCCAGGTGGAGGTCGTAGCTCCAGCCCGCATGGGTCACGAGCAGGTGGTCGCGTCGGCACCCGGGGTCGAGCTGGCGCGCGCTGGTGGCGCCGGCAGGCCAAGGCACCCGATGGTGGAGGTCGCAGCTGTCGGAGGGGACTGAGCAGACCGGACTGGCGCACTCGGGCCGTGCGGCGCGCACCAGCGCTGCCATCGCAGCGGGCGGCTCGTACTTGTCGGTGGTGAGCTCGATCACGCTCCGGTCGACCGGGTCGGTGACCATCCGTGCCCAGGGTCCACCTGCTGCCAGGGCACGGGCAGTCGAGGCCGGGATCGGGCCATAGCCCTCGAGGTGCGCGGGGTCGTTGGAATCGATCAGGCTGGTCAGCGGAACCACGACGCGGATGTGCGCCGACTTCCCGCCTATCTGTCCGACTCGCATGCCGACGTGGGGCGTCGGGCAGACACCCGCGCCCGCCGCCGTCCATGTAGCCGCGTCCTGTGGATCCATGCCCACCGGGGCGGTGCCCGCCGCGCTCCCAGCATCCACGACGCTGCCCGGCGGGCCGCTGTGCGGTGGGGCGGTGTGCGGCGGGTGATTCGCCATCGGATGACTGTGCATTGGGGCAATACCCGTCGGGTCGCTGTTCGGCGGGCTACTGCGCGGCGCGGCGCTGTCCGGCGGGGCGGTGTCTCGCGACAGCCTGTCGGCACGTGCCGTCCGCTGTGTTCGCGGGTCGGGCGGATCGGGGCGGCTGGGCTCGGCTGGATAGCCGGACGGCGTGAGTGCGGGCGCTGGGTCGCCGGAGAAGCGTGGTACGCCGTCGGGCGGCCTGTCAGCGACCGGGAGCGGCGCAGGCCCGCTGATCGGAGCGGGTGGCGGCGGCGCCGTGCGATCGGAGCCGTGTCCCGCGCTCGACAGCGTGCGCCCGGGGTCCGCGCCGTGTCGCTGTGCCGGTTCCTCGCCGGTACGCGGCTCCGGACGAGCGTGGTCGCCGTTGCCGCTGTGCTCAGGTGGGCTGCCGATCCAGCCGGAGTCGATGGCGGCCGTTCCCATCAGGGCGAGCGCGTCGGCGCGCAGCTGATCCAGGGTGCGCTCGTCGCCGGCTGACTTGGAGGAGCGGGCCGCCGCATCTGCGGCGCGGTAGATCTGGTTCGCGCCGACGGCGGGCATGATCGCGTAGATGCTCGCCATCCCATCGGGGAGTACGCGAGGCCGGTCGAAGCGACGCGCCTTCGCTGCCTGCGCGCAGCGCTCTTCGAAGCGGCTCGGTTCGACCTTCGCGCGCGCGGCTGCGAGCTCGCGGCGCACCGATCCCGAGGGCAGGTGGCCAGCCTTCGACAGGACCAGGTCCTGGACTTCGAGGGCAGCGTCCGGGCTGAGTCCGTCCAGACCCAGCGCACTGATGTCGGCCTTGACGGCGTCGATCTCGCCGGCTGCCAATGCGTCGGCTGTGGGGATGGCGATTCCGGCCATCGCCTGGCCGGCCTTCATCAGCCCCGCCGCCGCGCGCTTGCCGATGCCGAGCCGAATCGCGAGCTCGTCGCCGGCGATGTTCGGCTGGCTGACCGTGATGTCGAGATGCTCCAGGTTCGCCAGTCCGCCTGCCATCAACTCGCGACGCGCCAGGGCAGCGGCCGCTTCGCGCTGCTTGGCAGCGCAATAGGCGCTCAGTCGTGCCCAGTGTGCGACGATCTCGACGCTGTCGTAGTCGTCGTCCACGAGGTCCGCTGGCAGCTTCTCCAGCTCGGCCATCAGGTGTGAGGACGGGGCCAGCACGTCGAACCAGGCGACCGGACCCATCTCGGTGGCGGGGACATCGTCGACCCAGGAGCGGCAGCTGTCCTCCCAGCCGGGTGGAGGTTCACCCGGGTCAGCGTCGCCGCACGCTGCTTCCTCCGATGCCGGCTCGGCGGACTCGGAGGAGTCGTGCTCATGAGCCACACCGTCAGCGGTCGCGTCGGGAGCGGTAGCGGCGTCGACGTCCACCGACCCCGTGGCAACCGCAGCACTGTCCGGGGCTGCAGGACCTGCGGCGGCGCCTCCTGGGTCCGGGGTCCTCGCTGCTCCCGCGGCATCCACTTCGACGGCGTCGGTCGTCGGATTGTCCCGGAGGCCAATCT
>NZ_JBMDXJ010000225.1:0-3236 GCF_048594945.1 Pseudactinotalea sp.
ATCGGCTCGGTGAAGGGCTGATGCAACGCCTCCTGCACCTGCACCAACAAGCCGGCCGCCTCGGGCTACGGCTGCTCTACCTGCAACTGCTCTGGATCGGCCACACCCTGCGCGGCGGCATCCTGCTGGGAGCCTTCCCCGCCACCGCAGCCGCGCACGCCGTGCTGCGCGAACACGAACGCGACGGCCTCCACCAAGACCTACCGAGCTGGCGTACCACCAGAACCTCGTTCGGTGCGCACTGGCACCGCGAGCTCTGGCCCGCCAACCGCCTCGGCGCCGCCCTCGTGACGATCTGGGCCGTTCTGCTGGCCTCCCGCGCCGTGGTCGAGAACCTCGACCTCGGCACACCCACCCCCCTGCTCGCCGGCACACACACCATCCTCGGCATCACCCTCGGACTCGCCACCGCCATCGTCTGGCCACTACAAGCCCACTTCAACGACAGCACCCCCGCACTACTGCGCCGAGCCCTGATCCTCCTCCTCGGCCGCCCCGGCACCACACTGCTCACCGGAGCCGGCGTCGGCCTCATCCTCAGCGCCTACTACCTCCTCCCCGGCCTCATCCCCGTCTTCGGCACCACCGCACCAGCAGCGATCACCACCGCATGCCTCTGGCACACCGGCATCCTCGCGGCAGGCCCTGCGGATCGGCCGACCGTGCGGCTACCCTCGGCGACGTGACCGCGTACCACGCCGACGCCGGCGAGCTGCCTCAGAAGGAGGTGCTGACGTGGGACGGGTTCGGCACCGCGGGCCGCGAGCTCGCGCAGCAGATCGCCGACTCCGGCTTCGCACCCGAGATCGTCATCGCCGTCGCGCGCGGCGGGTTGATCCCCGCCGGGCATCTCGCCTACGCGCTGGGGCTCAAGCTCGCGGACGCGATCAACGTCGAGTTCTACACCGATGTCCACGAGACGCTGCCGGACCCGGTGCTGCTCGCGCCGATGCTCGATGTCGAGGCGATCCAGGGGAAGCGGCTGCTCGTGGTCGACGACGTCGCCGACTCCGGGCGCACCCTGGCCCTGGTGCTCGAGATCCTCCGGGGGATGGGTGCCGACGCGCGGAGTGCGGTGCTCTATCTCAAGTCCGCCTCCGTGGTCGCACCCGACTATGCGTGGCGTCGCACTGACGAGTGGATCGTGTTCCCGTGGTCCGCCGAACCACCGGTCACGCCGGGCGGTTGATCCCTCAGCGCTCAGTCTGCTGTGCCCGACCAGCGAGGGCTGCGTCGAAGAACGCCTGATGAACCTCCTCGGCGTACTCGGCGGAGATCTGGTCCGGGTCCGCCAGCCGGCGGATCATCAGCCCCTCGTGCAGCGCGCTGCGCACCAGCGCCGCCGTCGGAGCCTCGTCGGCGCTGACGCCACGGGTCTGCTGCAGGCCGGCCGAGACCATCTGATCGATCTGCTGGTACCGGCGGGCGAGCTCACGATGCAGCTCGGGAGAGGTCCGTAGCGCGTACAGGATCACCTCGAGGGACAAGGTTGCCCAGGGCAACTCGAACAGCTCGCCGGCTCCGATCTCGATGTCCGGCTCCTCCGTCTCGTCGAAGGCGACTTCGATGCGGCGATCGACGACGGCGAGGAACAGATCGTCCTTGCCGGCGAAGTTCGCGTAGACCGCACCCTTGGTGAAGCCGGCGTGCCGTGCGATCTCGTCGAGCGACGCACCGTGGAATCCCTTGTCGGTGAACACCTCCATCGCGGCCCAGATCAACTGGTCGCGCGTCTGCGCCTGCCGCTCGCTGCGGGTCTTCGGACTCTCGCTCATCGCTCGCTCCCGGTGGTGTCCCGTGTGCCTGGAGACCGGTCGGCTGTTGACATGCTGCAGAGTATCGACATACTGGTCGGTATCCAAATACCGATGAGTATGCGAAAGGCTCCGATGCTGACCGTGCACGGCGTGACGAAGCGATTCAAGAAGGTGGTGGCCAACGACGGCGTCAGTCTCGACGTGGCTCCCGGGCAGGTGGTCGGTCTGCTCGGGCACAACGGAGCGGGCAAGACGACGCTGGTCAACCAGGTCGTCGGGATCGCCAAACCCGATGCCGGCTCGATCACGGTTGACGGCATCGACGCTGTTGCGCATCCGCAGCAGGCGCGCCGTCGTTGCGCAATCCAGGCTCAGGCCAACGTGCCGATCATCGGCCTGACCCCGGCACTCGCCGTCGAGCTCGTCGGACGCATTCGGGGAGCGAGGCGTGACGAGGTCCGCGCCCGCGCAGCCGAACGATTCGCCCGGCTCGGGCTCGAGGAGTGGCTGGAGCGCCCGACGGACAAGCTCTCCGGCGGGGTCCAGCGCCTCGTTGCCTACGCGATCGCCACCGCAGTGCCGGTGCCGTTGGTGGTGCTGGACGAGCCCACCAACGATGTCGACCCGGTGCGGCGTCGACTGCTGTGGCAGGAGATCCGGCGTGAGGCCGATGACGGGGCGGCCGTGCTGCTGGTCACGCACAACGTCAACGAGGCCGAGCGGGCCGTCGACCATCTCGTGGTCCTCGACCAGGGCGTGGTGGTGGCGCGCGGCACGCCCAGTCAGCTCACCGCTCACCTCCGCGACAGACTCCGGCTGGAGCTTCGTTCCGCACCCGGAGCGACGCCTCCGGCACCGCGCGGCGCGGTCGTGACCGAGGTACGCGACGGTGCTCTGAGCGCCACCGTGGCGGCCGCGGACGCCGAGGACGTGATCGCCTGGACACGTTCCGCGCAGCGGGCCGGCGACATCGAGACCTTCGCCGTGCAGCCGGTGTCGCTGGAGGACGCCTACGTGCAGCTCACCACGACAGCGCGCGAGCCCGAGGGGGCGGAAGCATGAATGCAGTCAGCGACTGGCTCCGCGCCTGGTGGCTCCTGATCCGCTGGAATGCGGCATCCTCGCGGGTGATCCTGCCGCTGTCGATCATCGTGCAGATCATGATGGCGGTCGGGATCGTGATCGGTTTCGGATTCCTCGCCCCGGTCGACGACCCGGACGTGGCGCTGCGACTGTCCACCGGTGCGCCCACGATCCAGTTGCTCACCACCGGGCTGGTGATCGTGCCCCAGGTCGTCGGCGGGATGAAGCAGCAGGGCAGCTACGACTGGTTCCGCTCGCTGCCCGCGCCTCGCTCGGCGTTCCTGTTCGCCGACCTCACCGTGTGGACGCTGGTCAGCCTGCCCGGCGTGGTGCTCGCGGTGGTCGTCGCGGCGATGAGGTACGACCTGGACCTGAGTCCCTCGCCCGCCGCACCAC
>NZ_JBMDXJ010000226.1:0-12463 GCF_048594945.1 Pseudactinotalea sp.
CGCCGATCCGATCTCCTCGTGGTCGGGCGACTCATGACGTTCGGGCTCGGCCCCACGGAGCGCCTCTGCCAGCCGCTCCTCCGCACGCGCGGCGGCCTCCTCCGGCGTCATGCCGCGGGCGCGGTAGACGAGGGCGAGCTCGTTGGCGTCGACGTCGAGGTCGCCGAGCACGTCGTGGGTCTTGGGGCTCGGGGTGGACGCTGCGAGAAGCTCACGCTGCGAGCGCACCGACACGTACTCGCCGGCCCCCATCGAGAGGGCGCCGGCGAGCAACCCGGCCAGACCGGTGAGCAGGATCGTGGCCCGGCTCGTTCCCGCAGCGCCGATGCCGAGCACGAGCGCGAGGTTGGAGACCAGGCCGTCGTTCATGCCGAAGACGGCGGCCCGGAACGTCCCGGAGATCCGGGCGCGACCACGCTGAGCGAGCGAGCGGACGACCTCCTCGTGAATCTGCTCGTCGGCGGCCATGGCAGGGGTGGCGTGGGCATCGGTCGCGTAGGCGGAACGCGACTCAGCGCGCTGGGCGAGCGCGAGCACGAACACCGAACCGAACCGGCCGGCGAGCCAGGTGAGCGTGCGCGAGCGGATCGAGGGCCGCAGCGGCAGTCCCACCTTCGGGCCGAGCAGCTGCTCCCAGTGCTCGGCGTGGCGCCGCTCCGCTTCCGCGAGCTCGTGCAAGATCGCCCGCTCCTCGCCGTCCTTGCGGTCAGCGAGCTCCCGGTACACGGCCGCCTCCGCCCGCTCCTCCGCGAGATACCGCCGCCACTTCTGGATGTCGCTGCGGCTCGGGGTGGGGGCGCTCACGCCGCCAGTCTGGCACTTGGACCCGTCCGTGCAGACACGCACCTGCCGCCGCGTGGCCGCAATGCCGCCCGAACACGCAAGGATGTGCGTGATGCAGGTGCTCGAGTGGCTCTCAGCCGTGCTCGCCGCCGTGGGCGACGTGTGGGCGTTCCGCGCGCCCGCACGACTCACCCACCCGCACGAGGCCGTCTGGGCGCCTGCGATCGGGGTGGCCGTGCTCGCCGGGCTCTCGATCATGCTGGGCAACGTGGTGGTCTTCGTGATCAACCGCGTGAGTGGGTTGCGGATGGTGGCGGGGATCGCCCTGGGTGCCGTGGCGATGGCGCTGCTGCGCATGCTCTCGGCCGCGGCGATCGCTCTCGCCGCGTGGGCCGTCACGCGCGGCGGTATCGACGGCGAGCTGATCGCCATCACCTACCTGTTCGCGCTCGCCCCGCTGGTGCTCAGCTTCCTGGTCTTCATCCCCCACCTCGGCATCGGGATCGGCCTGCTGCTCGAGCTGTGGAGCGTGCTCTGCCTGGTGTCGCTGCTCTCCCCGGTGCTGGGCGTGGGCCGCGTGGCTGCCCTGGCGATCGGCCTCGGCGGCTGGTTCCTCAGCGCCCTGTTGTCGCGGCTGCTCACCCGACCGCTGGCCGCCATCGGATCTCGCGCGTGGACGCTCGCGACCGGGCACACGAGTCTGCTCACCGGCAAGGACATCCTCACGAGCGCCACGTTCGTGCCCCTCGAGCGGCAGGAGCGGCACCGATGATCGGGATGCTGATCGCGGCCGCCGTGGCCGTGCTGCTCGCCTTCGCCTTCCTCGCCCCGCTCGAGTCGATGCGCTGGTGGACCCGCCGCACCGATGACGACGTGCTCGGAGACCTCACCCGCGCCGAGGCCGAGCCCGACGGCGTGACTCCCCTTCGTCCTCAACCTCGCCGGTTCGTGGCGTACCTCTCGGGGATCGGGACCGTGGACGGCGCCCGCGGCTCGCGGCGCGAGAAGGCGGTGCTCGACGCTGTGGCCGAACGCCTGCCCGACGTGGCGATCGCCGCCGACGTGTTTCCCTACGCCGTGGACAATCGCGGCCTCACGCAACGGGCCACGAAGTGGTTCTGGTCCACCCTGGCGCGGCTCCAGCGGATCCCGGTGGCGAGGGCGCCCTCGTACCTCATCAACCTGCGCAACGCCTTGCGGGTACTCGTCTCGGCCGACCCTCGCTACGGGCCGACGTACAACCTCGCCGTCGCGCAGGAGATCACCGAGTCACTGACCCGGCACGGGTACGACTGGGAGGAACGCCCACCTGTCACGGTGATCGGCTACAGCGGCGGCGGGCAGATCGCCCTGGGATGCTGCTGGTACCTGGCCGCGCTCGGGGTTCCGGTCTCGGTGATCTCGATCGGCGGCGTGCTCAGCGACGACCCGTCCTTGCAGCGGGTGGAGCACGTGTGGCACTTCTACGGCGCACGGGACCGCACCCACATGCTGGGGCCTCTCGTGTTCCCCGGGCGCTGGCCCACCGCGCCACTGTCCGACTGGCACAAGGCGAAACAAGCAGGTCGGATCACGCTGCGCACGATCGGCCCGATGAAGCACATGGGGGCGCGGGACTACTTCGACCGCCACCACTCCGACGACGCCGGCGTGAGCTACCGCCAGCTCACCGTCGACGCCTTGGTCGAGGCGCTCCGCGACTGAGCGCCCCCTCGCTTCCCCACACTCCGCCGTCGCCCGCTCGCTCCGCCCACGCGCGACTTCGTACAACGGCGCGGAAACCCCGGACCGAGCACCGCCGACCTCACCCATTGCGATACGCTGCGGTAAAACGTTTGCTCACCTGGAGATGCGCTCACGATGTCGACGATGTCCCGGACCGATGAACTGATCACGAGGACCGCGCCGGGGCGCGGCGCGGCTCGCCCGCGCGCCCGGTTCCACACAGACGCGGCGGAACTCGACCTCGCCGGCCGGTGGAAGTTCAGCTACCACCCGCGCGCCGACCGCGCCCCGGAGCTGCCCGAGGTCGGTCCGGACACGATCACGGTGCCGGGCATGTGGCAACTGCAGGGGTACGGCAGCCCGGCATACACGAACGTGACCTTCCCGTTCCCGGTGGACCCGCCGCACGTGCCGGATGTGAACCCGGCGGGCGACTATCAGCGCGACGTCGAGCTGCCGGAGGACCTCGCCGGGCTGCGCGTGCTGCTGCGGTTGGACGGCGTGGACAACGCGGCAGCGATCTGGTTCAACGGGGCCTGGGTGGGCGAGACCAAGGGCAGCCGCAACACGCACGAGTTCGACCTGACCGCGCACGCCCGCCCTGGTGCGAACGACCTGCGCGTGCGCGTGGTGCAGTGGAGTGCCGCCAGCTACCTGGAGGACCAGGACATGTGGTGGCTGTCGGGGATCTTCCGGCCGATCGCGATCCTGCTGCGCCCCGAGAACGGGATCGAGGACGTCCGCATCCGCGCCGATTACGACCACACCACCGGCGCCGGCACACTCACGGTCGACGTGGACTCCGATGACCCGGCTCCGCAGATCACGCTCGAAGGGGACCACCCCGCCATCCGCTCCGGCGAGCCGACCACGATTGCGCACGTGCTCCCCTGGTCGGCCGAGGATCCGCACCTGTACACGCTCACGGTGCGGACCGCCGGCGAGCGCACAGAGTTTCGGATCGGCTTCCGCACGGTCGACATCGTGGACGCGCAGCTGCGCGTGAACGGAACCCCGCTGCGCTTCCGCGGCGTGAACCGGCACGATCATCACCCCGAGCGCGGCCGTGCGGTCACGCTCGAGGAGGTCCGCACCGACCTGCTGCTGATGAAGCAGCACAACGTCAACGCGGTCCGCACCGCGCACTACCCGCCCCTGCCCGGTCTCCTGGATCTCGCCGACGAGCTCGGCCTGTGGGTCATCGACGAAGCGGACTTCGAGAGCCACGGCTTCGTGGAGGTGGGCTACCGCGCCAACGTGACCGACGACCCGAGCTATCGCGAGGCGCTGATCGACCGGATGCAGCGGATGGTGGCACGCGACCGCAACCACCCGAGCGTGATCATGTGGTCCCTGGGGAACGAGAGCGGACCAGGCCGCAATATCGAGCACATGCGGGATGCGGCCCTCGACCTCGACGGCACCCGCCCGATCCACTACGAGCGCGACTGGACCTTCGAGCACTCCGATGTGATGAGCTTGATGTACACGCCTGTGGACGTGCTCGAGCGGATCGGCCGGTTCGACGGCGCTGCCGGCACCGCGAGCGGGGCAACCGAGACCGCGAGCGGAACCCGCACGATCGCGGAGGCTGCGGCGCTCGCGAACAAGCCGTTCATTCTCGTGGAGTACGCGCATGCGATGGGCACGGGGCCGGGTGGGTTGCGCGAGTACGAGGAGCTGTTCCGCACCTACCCGCGGTTGCAGGGTGGCTTCATCTGGGAGTGGATCGAGCACGGCTTGGCGACCACGGCTCCCGGCGGCGGCCGGCGGTACGCGTACGGCGGTGACTTCGGTGAGCCCGTGCACAGCAGCAACTTCGTGGCCGACGGCCTGCTCGCCCCGGACCGCACCCCGCGCCCCGGCCTGCTGGATCTGAAGGCGGTCTACGCGCCGCTTGATCTGCAGTTGCAGGCGGGCGTGCTGCGCGTGTCCAACCGGTTCGACGTCAGCGACACCTCGGGTTTGGACTTCGTGGCGCAGTGGTTCGACGGCGACGGGAACCTCACGCAGACCCCTCTCGCCGTGCCTGTGGTCGCGCCGGGTGAGCACACGAGCGTTCCGCTCGATGTGCCCGACGGCGCAGCCTTGGTGGTCATCTCGGCTCGCCTCGCGCAGGCCACGGCCTGGGCGGAAGCCGGCCACGAGATCGCGGTTGTCGACCAGCAGTTGGGCTCTCCCTCGCTACGCGAGCCGCTGGCCCGAGAGTGGGCGATCGGCAGCTCGCACATCGCGGCTGCGGAGGTACACCTGCAGGGCCCGACCTTCGGTGCATGGCGGGCGCCGACCGACAACGATCGGGCGGTCCGCCAGGTGGAGCTGGGGAGCATCTCGGACTCCGCAGGCTGGGCGGAGCTGAACCTGCACGCACCCGGCGGTCGCACGGTGTCGTGGGAGCAGGAGGGATCCGCCACTCGGATCGTGCGCCGGTGGGGCTTCGCCGGCCGCGATGTCGGTTTCACCGAGACCACCCGCGCGGTGCAGCGTGACGGGGTGCTGCACCTGGATGCCGCGTTCGTGCCGTTCGGCCCATGGCCGGTCGCGGCGACCGTGGCACGCCTCGGCCTGGACTTCGAGCTACCGGGGCTCGGTCCGGGTACCCAGCTGCGGTGGTTCGGTCGCGGCTTCGGGCACGCGTATCCGGACACGGGAGCGGGGATGCGACTGGGCTGGTTCGATGGCACGGTGGCCGAGCTTCAGGAGCACTACCTGCGCCCGCAGGACAACGGCGTGCGCAGCGACGTGCGAGCGCTGTGGATCGAGCACGGCGAGCACACGCTGCAGATTGCCGGTGAGCCGTTCTCGTTCTCGCTGCGCCCGTGGAACGACCGCGAGCTCGACACCGCAGCGCACCCGGACGAGCTGCCCCACACCGATCGGCTGGTGCTCTCGCTGAATGCGGCCGTGCACGGAATCGGCACGGCAGCCTGCGGCCCCGGCGTGCTGCCGCAACACCGGCTCCATCCCCGACCTGCCGAGCTGCACCTGCAGCTCTCACTGACCGACAGGAGTACCAGTTGAAGACCCCCATCGGCTTCGGAGCTGCCTACTACCACGAGTACCAGCCGAGCCCGCGGCTCGAGCAGGACATGCGGCTGATGCAGCAGGCAGGCTTCAGCGTGATCCGCGTGGGCGAGTCGACGTGGAGCACGTGGGAGCCGGAAGACGGCCGCTTCGAGACCGCATGGATGCGTGAGGTTCTCGACGCCGCTCACGCACACGGCATCGAGGTCATCCTCGGCACCCCCACCTACGCGGCACCACCGTGGCTCGCCCGCGCCCACCCTGAGATCGCGGCCGAGACCAGGAGCGGCGTGCGGCGCCCCTGGGGTGCCCGCCAGGAGATCGACATCACCAGCCCGATCTTCCGCACGTATGCGGAACGGGTGATCCGCATGATGGTGACCGAGTTCGCGAGCCATCCTGCCGTCGTCGGCTATCAGCTCGATAACGAGCCCGGCGTGCTGATCCTTCACAACGAGGCCGTGTTCACCGGCTTCAAGGAGTGGCTGGCCTCCACGTTCGCCGGCATCGAGGACATCAACAACCGCTGGGGGCTCACCTACTGGTCGCACCGCCTCAGCGACTGGGACGACCTCTGGCTGCCCGATGGCAACGCCCAGCCCCAGTACGACCTCGCATGGCGGCGGTTCCAGGCCGAGGTGGTCGGCGAGTTCATCGGCTGGCAAGCTGGCATCGTGCGCGAGCTGGCGCGCGAGGACCAGTGGCTGACCACCTGCATCGCGTATGACCGCGTGGCTGCAGATGACCTCCGTATGGGCGCCGAGCTCGACATCGCCTCCGGCAACGCGTACTACCGGATGCAGGATGGCTTGGCCCACCCGGCCCCCACGCGGCCGCAGTCCTGGATGACCGATGGCACCTGGAGCGTGTTCCTGCAGGCGGACCGGATGTTCTCCTCGAAGCGCTCGCCCTTCCTGGTCACCGAGACCAACGCCGGTGCCATCAACTTCGCCAACGTGAGCGAGCCCGGCTGGGACGGACAATGGCGGCAGGCGGCGTGGGCGCAGATCTCCCGCGGTGCTCGCCTGATCGAGTACTGGCACTGGCACACGAACCACTACGGCACCGAGACCCACTGGGTGGGCGTGCTCCCCCATGACCAGCAGCCGGGCCGCGTGTACCGGAACATCGCCGAGCTGGGTGCGGAGATCAAGCACCTCGGCGATCGGGTCGCTGCCACCAGCCCCGATGCCGACCTCGCGTTCGTGTTCTCGACGCCGTCGAAGTACGCGCTCGCCTTCGAGTCGACGTTCCCTGACGAGGCTCCGGGAAACCACTCGCGCAGCTATCAGCGGATCTTCGAGGCCTTCTACAAGGGCGCCTTCGACGCCGGAATGCAGGCGCACGTGCTGCACGATCGGGCGCTCCCCTCGGGCGCCGAGCTCGCCGAGACGTACCCGGTGCTGGTGGTGCCGGGGCTGTATTCAGCGCCCGACGGCGTGCTGGCCACCTTGCGCGAGTATGTCGCCCTGGGTGGTCATCTGGTTCTCGGCCCTCGCACCGGGTACGCCGACGAGTGGGCCGTGTCGCGACGTTCCCGGCAGCCCGGTCTGCTCTCCGATCTCGCTCGAGCCGGGTACCAGGAGTTCACGACGCTGCGCGAGCCGGTCGCTGTCTCGACGCCCGCCGGCGATGTCCTGGGATCCGCGCACGGCTGGGCCGACCTTCTCGAACCCGATGGCGCCGAGGTGCTCGCCCGATTCGATCACCCCGAGTTGAAGGATTTCGCAGCAGCGACCAGTGCCACCGCCGGACCCGGCCACGTGACCACGGTGGGTTTCGTGCCCGACGATCGCGCCGCCGTCGACCTCCTACGCCAGGTCGCGGAGCGAAGCGAGCTGCGGCCCTTCACGAGCCCTGCGCCCTCGGTCACCCACACTTCGGCCACCGGCGAGGCCGAGCGCGCGCACTTCTACTTCAACTGGTCCAGCGACCCAGTCGCCATCGCGTGGCCGGACGGCCAGGTGGACGCCGACCGCGCCCGGTCACCTCAGCTGGAACTGGGCGCCTGGGACGTCCGGTTGCTCTGGGAGTCGTTCTGAGCACCGGTCGCCGCCGACCCCCACCGCACCGCTGCGCGGCGCGGCAGCCACAGCCCAGGCGATCAGCGCGAGCGAGGCCAGCGCGAAGCCCAGCACGGTGGCGATGCGTGCGGCGCGACGAAGCCGTGTCGTCACGAGAAGCCAGACGCCCACACCGAGGATCGCCGCAGCGGCGAGCTGCGGAACCGGCGTCCCGGGCTCCGTGATGTCGGTGATCCGGTTCCCGAGCGTGACCGACGTACCTCCACGAGCGGCCTCAGCCTGGATCCCGAGAATGCCGCTGACAAGCACATAGGCACCGCCCAAAGCAACGCCAAGGAGCGCGTGCACCACCCAGTGGACCCCGCCACCGGAACCGTTCGGAATCTGCCTCTCACTCACGATGCCCCCTCGCGGTCGTGCTCATCTTCAGCCTGCTGCCGATCGTGTTCGCGGTCGTTCTGCTCGTCAGTCTGACCGGGTCCGTCGACGCAGGCTGAACCCCGTCGTCGTGAGCACGATCAGCTCCGGGCGACCGCGATCCCCCTCCGCTCGCGCTGGCGGTAGTCGCCGATCATGACCGGCTCGGGCAGCAGCGAGACGGCGCAGTAGTAGTGCTCGAGCCGCCCCTGGTGGGTGATGACGGCGGGCTTGTGGGCGTAGGCGGAGTCGATGCTGCCTTCGGGGCCGACGTCGATCAATACCTGCTCGGACCGCTCCCAGGTGAGTAGATCGGTGGAGGTGGCGAAAGTCTCACGAGCGCGGCCGTCGCTGCAGAGGCCGAAGTAGTACATGACCCAGAGGTCGCCGTCACGCAGCACGCAGGGGTCGGAGGCGAAACGGTCATCGATCGCCCCGGTCTCACCGTTGCGCACCAACGGCTCGTCACTGACCCGCTCCCAACTCTGCAGGTCGGTGGAGCGGGCGAGCCCGGTCTGCTCCTGCCAGCCGCGCTCGCGCTCATCCTTGGCGTTGTAGAACAGCCAGAACTGGCCCTCGTGATACATCAGCCACGACTTGTACAGGCCGCCCCGCTCCCACGCGGCGCCATCCTCGGGCAGCAGCAGCGCACCATGCTCCTCCCAATCGCGCAGGTCACGGCTGCGGACGATCCCGATCACACCCGGACCCGACTCATACCCCGCACCCGGGTAGGCGTGATACGTGCCGTAGTACCAACCGTCGACGGCGACCAGCTCGCCCGATCCTCGGAGGTCCACCTCGCGTGCGATCGAGGTCAGCGCCGCGTTGTAGCGGCGGTGTGGGGAGTCCGGCACGCGCGGGAAGATCAGCTCGGGTTCGGACCAGCTCTGGCCGTCGAACCACGTGAGCCCACTCTGGTAGCCGATGCCATCCCAGCCCACGAACGTCATGCCTAGGCGGCCTTCATGATGGAAGACGGACGGGCAGTCGACGCCGTGGGAGTTGAAGTCGCCCGCACGGAAGGTCGGCTCCAGCACGAGCTCGGAGTTCTTGTGCGGCGTTCCGAACCGCTGCGCGAGATCGGTCACGGAATCCTCCTGAGGTTGAGGTCGTAGCTGCCGGTGCCCAGCCGTGTCGAGCGGCCCACGAAGCCCGGAGGCGGCGTGAACCAGACCTCTCCCGCGGCGGGAACAGCGAGGCGCACCTGCAAACCGACCTCGTCGGCGACCCAGCCCACCTCGTACGCACCGGCCGGGCTGTCAAAGGTGAGCGACGCCGTCGGCACGCTCGCGAGCGGTCGGGGCGAGACCACGGCACGATCCCAGGCGACGCCGTCGGGCGCCTGCTTGAAGCCCGCGATCGACTCCAGGAACCAGGTGCCCACAGCGCCGAGCATGAAGTGGTTCGCAGACTTGCGGCTGCGCATTCCGGTCCAGTGCTCGATGAGCGCGGTGGCGCCATCGGCGAGCATCTGCCCGTAGCCGGGGCCGGCGGTCTGGGTAACGAACCGGTAGATCTGCTCGTGCTCCTCCGCAGCCGCGAGCGTGCGGAGCGCTGCGGGCAGGCCGATCTCCCCGACGGTGAGCTGGTTCTGGCCCTCGCGCAGCAGCGTCAGCAGTCGCTGCACGGCGCGATCGCGATGTCGGGCATCCAGCACACCCGCATCGGCTAGTAACGCAGGTGTGGCCTGTGAGCCGGTCTCGAGTTGGTCGGCGTAACTGAAGGCCAGCTGCGAGCGCACCTGCAGCGCGCGATCCTGCAGGCGCTGCACGTGCTCGGTGCGCCCGAGTGCGCGCGCCACCGTGGCGGCACTGTCCAACGCCCGGGCGTGACCCCACGCCGCGACCAGTGGCCGCGGTGTGGACTCATCGAGGGCGATCCAATCCCCCAGGCCGGTGCTGAGCAGTCCGTCGCCTGCCTTCTCGTCGAGGTAGTCGAGGTAGCGCAGGCCCGCATCCCAGGCATCGTGCGCCGGCTCGAGCGTGCCGTAGTGGCGCCAGAGCAGCGCGGGAATGTGCCAGATCGCGCCACCCCAGTTGACGTCATCGCGGAAGCCGGTCTCCCAGTCCCAGTCGAACACCACCAGCTCGGGTGCGATGTCGGGGATCAGACCCTCTGCCGTCTGCGCGTCGATCATGTGCGTGACCATGTCGTGCCAGTGGTCGCGCACATCCCACCGGAACGCCACCGGCTCGAACACCAGATGCAGTTGTTCGAGCCAGCCGAGCTTCTCGCGGTGCGGGCAGTCGGTCGGCACGGTCATCAGATTCGACTGCGCGGCATGAGTGATGAGCGTGTCGATCCCGTGCAGTACCGGGTCGCCAAGGTGAAGGGTGCCGGTGGGGCGGTCATCGGCCATCACACGCAGCGCCTGCACGCGGATCCGCTCGGGGTTCGGCGTCACGGGGGCACCGGCAGCATCGAGCTGCTCGATCTCCAGGTACTGGAAGCCGTGGTAGCCGAAGCGTGGCTGCCACGAGGTGTCAACGCCGGCGCTGGTGAAGGAGTCGTGGATCGGCGAGCCGGTGGAGCACTGGTCCGCATGCTGCTGCTCGTCGAGGTACTCGGCAGGGCGGATGCGCAGCGTTGCGCCCGGTTCCATCCCGGCGACGTGCAGCTGAGGGATCGCCGCCATGTTGCGCGCGAACACCGCCACGAACGAGTGCTCATGCCGGACGATATCGACCGGCTCGAGCACCTCCTGTACGCGTGCCGCCGGAGCCCGCCGGGCCCACGGCTGCGGACCCTCCCGTGGCCCCCCAAGCACGGCGACCGGCTCCCATCCCTCGGCGCTCGCCCCGTCGGCACTGAGCCAGCCCGCCGGTTCGAGCCTGGCGTCATAGTCCTCACCGCCGTACCAATGCGCGAGCGTGGTGGGACCGAGCCGCGCTTGCCAGCTCTCGTCGGAAGCGAGCACCTGCCCGCCGTGCTCATCCTCGATCTCCAGCACCACGCGGGCCCGCGGCCCGAGGTCACCCCCGGTGAACTTCGTGTAGCGGCCCTCCACCTTGCGCACGTGGGCGGGCCCCTCGCCGAGCTGGAGCACCAGCTCGTTGTCCCCGGCGTGCAGCAGCGGCGTCACGTCGTACGAGCGTGCCGCGACCCGAGTGGCGAACGTGCTCACGCCGGGTTCGAGGACATCGTCGCTCACCGCCTCCCCGCCGATCGTGGCGTGCCACGCGCCGAGTGCGAGCACGTGCAGAGTCGCCCGCAGCGGCACCACGTCCAACCGCCACACAGTGCGCAGCGTCGGCTGCTCCCACGGTGGGTCGGCAGCGATCCAGGCGGGGTGGGTGACCCAGTCGCCGTGGTCGGCCAGAGCATCAGCGGACATCTCACCAAGAATAACGTTTGTTCACCGTGGTGGCCGCACCCGCTTGCCGCGGACCGCCGCACCCGCGCCCGCCCAAGTGGAACGAACTTGACGCTCGATGGCGCGACAACCGGTTGCACCCACCCGATCGCTGCATCGAGCGTCGAGTTCGTTCCACTTGGATGAGGCGCCGCGCGGGCGCACCCGCCTCACGGCCGCGCCGGGAACCCCTCCGCCTCGGCGACCCACCCGGCAGGCAACTCGACGCGTTGTGGCGACCCGTCGCCGTCGACCCATCCCGCGAAGAGCAGAGCGGCGGCCATCAGCAGCCCGCCGTTTCCAGGCAGGTACAGCGGCATCCGGTGGGGTACCTGCTGGTTGTGCCCGTTCGCGAGGTAGGTGTTCTTCGCCTCACCGCGCAGCAGCGCATCGAGAGCGATGTCAGCCCGCCCGAGCCGGGTGGCGCACATCGCGATCATCGGGAAGTCCCAGCCCCATGCGCTACGCCAGTCCCACTGCTCGCAGGCGCGTTCGAGGGTGCGCAGCATCGCGCCGTGGTCGAGCCCGCCCACCTCGGGGACCACACCGAGCGCGCCCAGCATCGACGGGTGGTCCCGATACATCGTGCGGGGCGGGTTCTGCACGGCGTCGTAGTGACCGTCCTCGCTGACCACGGGCCGCAACCCGCCCGCCACCGCTGCCCACTCGGCAGGCTCCTCACGACCATCGGCGCGGCGCCACGCGAGCGCGGTCTGCAGCGCCCACCTCACGTACGTGACCTCGAACAGCGGATCCCAGGTCTCGCGCGACCCGTACACCTCCTGCGCGGGCATCAGCGGCGGCGGCAGGTGGAACGCGCCATCCGCGCCCGCGAGCGCGAACGAGGTGAGGAACTCGGCTGTCTCGTCCACGAGGTCGCGGTACCGGGCCCGCACCACAGCCGGGTCTGCCGCGCCCGTCCGGATCGTCTCGGCGTAGCTGATCACGTGCGGCTGCTGCCACAGCAGCAGCGGGCCGATGTCGTTCGGGCTCTCGACCCCCTCGGGCCCGACGTGCTTGGGCCACCGCGCGCCCGCGAACCCCTGCTCGGCCGCGGTCCGCCGCGCGACGGGCAGGATCTCGCGGTACCAGCCGAGGCTGCGCTCCAGGTGCTCCGGCCGCCCCCACACCGGGA
>NZ_JBMDXJ010000227.1:0-4941 GCF_048594945.1 Pseudactinotalea sp.
GCAGCCGGCGATCAACGCGCTGCTGATCGAGCACGCCCGCCGCGGCCGCCACGTGGTGCGGCTCAAGGGCGGAGACCCGTACGTGTTCGGGCGCGGCGGCGAGGAGGTGGACGCGTGCGCCGCCGCCGGCATCCCGGTCGAGGTGGTGCCCGGCATCTCCAGCGCGCTGTCGGCCCCTGCGCTCGCGGGCATCCCGCTCACCCACCGGGGCACGGTCGCCGCGTTCCACGTGATCGCCGGTCACGCCGGGCTCGACGACGTCTCGCTCGCCTGCGTGCGGGATCGCGCGGCTACCCTGGTGGTTCTCATGGGTGTCTCGCAGCTTGAGCAGATCGTGGCCCAGGCACTGACCGCCGGGGCCGACCCGAGGCTGCCGGTCGCGCTGGTCGAGAACGGCTCCACGCCGCGGCAGCGCATCACCCGGGCGCCGCTGCTGGACATCGCGGCACGGGCCGCCGAGGTGGGGGTGCGCGCGCCGGCCGTGATCGTGATCGGTGACGTGGCTGCGGAAACTGCAGCCCGAGCCGCGGTCGCGTGAGCACAGGTCAGGCGCGGCCCTCGCTCGGCCAGGTGATGGCCGGCTGCACCGTGCTGGTCACCGCGGACCGGCGCAAGCATGAGCTCGCGGCCGCGCTGGAGCGCCGTGGCGCCGTGGTGCGGCACGCGCCCGCACTCACGATGGTTCCCCATGCCGACGACGAGCGGCTGCTCGCCGACACCGCCGCGCTCGTGCAGCAGCCGCCCGACGCCGTGATCGTCACCACCGGCATCGGGTTTCGCTCCTGGGTCGAGGCCGCCGATGCGCACGGGCTGGCAGATGACCTGCTCGCGGTGCTCGAGGGTGCCCGGCTGATCGCCCGCGGCCCCAAGGCGCGCGGCGCGATCCAGGCGGTCGGCCTGACCGCGGACTGGGTCGCGGAGTCCGAGACCTCGGCCGAGATCGCCGACCTGCTGCTGCGTGAGGGCGTGGAGGGCCAGCGGATCGCAGTTCAGCAGCACGGTGCCGGCGCCGACGGGCTCGACGTGGTGCTCGCCGAGGCCGGTGCGAGCGTGGTGAACCTGCTGGTCTACCGCTGGGGACCGCCACCCGACCCGCAGGCGCTCGCGGACTCGGTGCAGGCGGCCGCCGTCGGCGAGATCGACGCCGTCGTGTTCACCTCGGCGCCCGGCTCCGAGGCCTGGATGGCCGCGGTCGAGGAGCAGGGGGCCGCCGAGGCCGTGCTCGCGAGGTTTGCCGACGGCTCCATGGTGGCCGCCGCCGTCGGCCCTGTGACGGCCACCCCGCTCGAGCACCGGGGCATCGTGCCACTCGTGCCGGAGCGCGGCCGGCTCGGCGCGCTGGTCCGGACCCTGGTGGCTCACTACGAGCACGCCGAGACGCTGGCACTCACCACGGTGGCCGGTCCGCTGCAGATCCGGTCTCGGGTCGCGGTTCTCGACGGTCACCTGCTGCCGCTCTCGCCCAGCGGGCTCGAGGTGCTGCGCTTGCTCGCGGCCCGCCGCGGCGAGGTGGTCACCCGCGAGGACGTGCTCGCGGTCCTCACCGGCGATGCCGCCACCGGCCACGCCGCCGAGGTCGCGATCGCGCGGCTGCGGGAGGCGATGGGGCGCCGCGATGTGATCAAGACCGTCGTCAAACGTGGCTATCGACTGGAGTTGAGATGAAGCCGGTCCTGATCGGGTGCTCGCACGGCACCAGCGACCCCGAGGGGCGCGCGGTGATCGCCTCGATCCTCGATGCCGTACGCGAGGCTCGCCCGGATCTCGACATCCGCGAGGCGTTCGTCGACGTGCAGGAGCCCGAGGTTGCCGCGGTGGTCGCGCAGGTGGTGATGCCCGACGGCGGTGGGGCGCGTGATGCGGTCGTGGTCCCGTTGCTGCTCTCGGGAGGGTTCCACGTGAGCGTGGACGTCGCGCAGTCGGTGGCCGACCGCGGCGCGGGCGCCGGGCGCGCCGCGGCTGCTGCCCCGCTGGGCCCGGACAGCCGGCTGACCGAGATCGCCGCCGACCGGCTGCGCGAGGCGGGCGTGCGCCCCGACGATGCCGTGGTGGTTGCCGCGGCCGGGTCGAGCAGACCCGAGGCGGCGCGCGACGTCGAGCACGTGGTGGCCGCGCTACGGGAGCTCCACCCGGGGCCGGTGAGCGTCGGCTACGGCGCGATGGCGCAGCCCACGGTGAGCGACGCCGTGGCGAGCGCCCGCGAGAAGGCGAGCCGAGTCGTCGTCCTCGCGTTCCTCCTCGCACCCGGCTACTTCTACAACCGGGTCACGGAGGCCGGCGGCGACGTGGTCACGCGCCCCCTCGCCCCGGACCCACGCCTGACCGAGATCGTCCTCGACCGCTACGCCGAGGCGAGCGAGGCCCTCTGACCCGTTGCCGAGATCGCGGTCTCGGGTCGAGATCGCGTGTCTGAACCAGCGAGCTCAGCCCGAAACAGCGATCTCGGCGAGCGGGCTCAGGCCCGGGGTGGGGTCGAGGCGCGGGTGACCACCTCGCCGGCGACCTCCACGACAGGAGGCTCGCCGCCAGGCCCGGCCAGCGCGAGCTCGATCGCCTGCGCTCCGAGCTCGTCGAGCGGCAGTCGCACGGTGGTGAGACCGGGGTTGACGTCGCGGAGCGTGACGATGTCGTCGAAGCCCGCGATGGCGACATCGGTGCCGATCTCGCGACCGGCGTCCCGAGCCGCGGCCATGGCGCCCACGGCCATCACGTCGTTCACGGCGAACACGAGCTCGACGTCGGTGTCGCGTGCGAGGAGCTCCCGCATGCCTTCGTAGCCGCCGTCGCGGGTGAAGGCGCAGGTCACGACGTTCTCGGCGGGCACCGGAGAACCCAGCTCAGCGAGGGCAGCCACGAACCCGTGGTGGCGGTCGCGCGCCGTGATGTGGCCCTCCGGGCCGGCCAGCACACCGAACCTGCGGTAGCCGAGCCCGTGCATGCCTCGCGCCAGGTCGGCCGCGCCGCCGGTGTTGTCGATCGACACCGTGCTGACGCCCTCGAGCGGCTGCCCGATCAGCGCGACCGCACCACCGGACGCCGTGTAGCCGGCCAGGGCCTCGGTGAGGGCGGCCGTGGAATCCGGGTCGTCGTACCGGCCACCGGCGATGAGGATCGCGCGGGCGCGCTGGCTCTGCAGCACCTCGACGAACTGCTGCTCCCGGCCGCGCTGGTGCTGCGTGGTCAGCAAGGTGACAACCAGTCCGAGGCCGTCGGCGGCCGCCGTGACGCCGGCGGCGATCGAGGAGAAGTACGGGTCGGCGATGTCGTGGACGATCAGCCCGACCGTGGTGGTACGCCCGCGGGCCATCGCCTGGGCGTTGGCATCGGGGGAGTAGTGCAGCCGCTCGGCCGCCGCCAGCACCCGCTCCCGCAGCTCGGGGCGGACGGTCCGGTTCGCGGAGCCGTTGATGGCGCGCGAGGCGGTCGCGAGCGACACGTCGGCCTCGCGCGCGACGTCGCTGAGGGTCACCGGTCCGGCCATGACCCTTAGGGTAAGCGGTTCCCGCCGCTTTGGCAGCGTGCCACGGCGGGACGAGGCGGGAAGGCGTACGTGCCGCCGACCGACCTTCTGACCGCCGTCGGGGCGTCTCTTGACGCACCCGACGAACGCAGATATGTTGTCCACAACAACAAACCGCCGTCCGACCCTCGTGGGTCGAGGTATTCGGAGCCCCTGCGGCGGCTCGCGGATACCTCGAATCAGTGCGGGTGGTCACGGAGCCCCACTTCAGCAACGGAGCGATTCGATGGTCCGCAAGCCCACCCCTGACGACAAGTTCTCCTTCGGTCTCTGGACCGTGGGCTGGCCGGCCAACGACCAGTTCGGCTCCGCCACGCGCCCCGCGCTCGACCCGCGCGAGTACGCGACCAAGCTCGCTGAGCTCGGCGCCTGGGCCGTGACCTTCCACGACGACGACGTGGTCCCCTTCGGCACCGACGACGCCACCCGCGAGAAGATCTGGACCGACTTCAAGGCTGCCACCGACGCGGCCGGTCTCGTCATCGAGATGGTGACCACCAACCTCTTCAGCCACCCGGTCTTCAAGGACGGCGGCTTCACCTCCAACGACCGCGGTGTACGCCGGTTCGCGCTCCGCAAGGTGCTGCGCAACATCGACCTCGCCGCCGAGCTCGGCTCGAGCACGTTCGTGATGTGGGGCGGCCGTGAGGGCAGCGAGTACGACGGCGCCAAGGACACCTACGCCGCCCTCGACCGCTACGCCGAGGGCGTCGACACCGCGGCCGCGTACATCAAGGAGAAGGGCTACGACCTGCGCATCGCGCTCGAGCCCAAGCCGAACGAGCCCCGCGGCGACATCCTGCTCCCCACGATCGGCCACGCGCTCGGCTTAATCGCCAAGCTCGAGAACGGCGACATCGTGGGCCTCAACCCCGAGGTGGGCCACGAGCAGATGGCGGGACTGAACTTCACCACCGGCATCGGCCAGGCACTGTGGTGCGACAAGCTGTTCCACATCGACCTCAACGGGCAGCGGTCCATCAAGTTCGACCAGGACCTCGCGTTCGGTCACGGCGACCTGCTCTCGGCATTCTTCACCGTGGACCTGCTCGAGAACGGCTTCCCGGGCGGTGGCCCTCGCTACGACGGACCTCGCCACTACGACTACAAGCCCTCCCGCACCGAGGGCCTGGAGGGCGTGTGGGAGTCCGCTGCCGCGAACATGCAGACCTACCTGCTGCTCGCCGAGAAGGCCAAGGCCTATCGTGCCGACCCGCGCGTGCAGGAGGCGTTCGAGGCGAGCGGGGTGCTCGAGCTGTCGCAACCGACCCTCTCCGAGGGTGAGTCGGTCGCTGACCTACTGGCCGACCGCAGCGCGTTCGAGGACTTCGACGCGGACGCGGCGGGCGAGCGCGAGTACCACTTCGTGCGGCTCAACCAGCTCGCCGTCGAGCACCTCATCGGCTAAGAAGAGGACATGC
>NZ_JBMDXJ010000228.1:0-6069 GCF_048594945.1 Pseudactinotalea sp.
TGCCTGCGTTATTCGTTGACCCACCCGATGTCGCATGTAGCTCGCGTCGCCGATGTAGGCAACGACGAACCGCTCGAACTCGCTGCTGCCCTGAGGCACCGTCGTGATGACGACGAGCCTGCACATGTCGCCCGCGAAATCAAGACCGTCGTAGCGACCGGCCGTCACCAGTTGCCCGGCGGTGGACCTTGCCCACGCGCCGATAGCGGAATCGTCACCGCTCCGTAGGCGAAAGACTTGAAGCCCCTCGGCATTCAACGCGGCAGTGAGTGCGTCGGCCTCGGCGTGGCTGGAGCATAGCCACGCCGCCCGCCCCCCTGCCATCTGCGTATGGCTGATTGCCCACGCCAGAACCTCTGGGTCGAGCGCGTGTCCAGAGGTGGAGTTCAGAATGAGCTTGCGTGTTCCGGTCTCGTCCAACGGAAGCGGAGTCTCCGGTACCAGGCGTGTGATCGGCATGCCACCGGTTCGACGCTGAAGATCATCCATCGAGCCGAGCGTTGCTGACATGTACAGACGCTGCCGTGCCTTGTAGTACTGCGGGTTCAGAGCTGTCGGCGGATGATACGGGCGGATTTCAATCGCGGAGGAGCCAATCAGCACGCCACAATGCGTCGGGTGCTCGCGGACTGTCGACCAGGCATACCTAGCATCGTCGTCTCGAAGGAACTCTGACCCCTCGATAGTCTCGCGTGCCGCGGGAGCCAACACCGCCCAATCCACAAAGGAGAGGAGCTCGGGCGGCGTGCCCGGAGCGGATGTTCCATCGAGCATGGCCGGGAGTCCGGCATATGCATCGGTGTGCCCCAACACGAGCCCGATCAGCGCACGGTAGAGGTCACGAGCAGGACCAGCCTTGTCTGGGACGCGGATCGTTTGGAGTCCGCTCAATGGCTGCTCGGCGAGATGTGCGTCATCGAAGATCACCAGATCGGCAGGTTCTGGAACTGGACTGCTGTTGAAGTACACCCAGTAGTTCATGACGCCAACGACCTGCGCTTGATGGTAGTCGTCCAGACGTGCGCCGCCGTAGCTGCCGGACGAGAACCGGACAACATCGAGTCCCAGGCGCTGCGCCTCCGCCTCAACGTTCTCGGCGAGCTGTCGCGTCCCAGTGAGGTAGGCCACCGACCATCCTCGATCAAGGGCAAAGTCGGCAATCAGCAACGCAACGAGGGTCTTGCCTGCGCCCGTCGGCATCTCAATAGCGAGATCCTTCGTGCCGAGGTGATGCCGTGCGTACTCGTCCAGGATCAGGCGTTGCCCGGGCCGCAGCTCGGAGAAGTCGGTGGAACCGAGCTCGGAAAGCCGAGCCGTGAAGTCGGGCGTGCCATCCACCATCGTGAGCCCTCGCCCTTTCTCTGTCGGAGCGGGAACGGGCTAGTACGCTCCCACTTCACAAAGGTAGCGGTGGCACATGTTTTCGAGCCCACCACCAGCGGTGCGCCCCTATCGCAGCGCATGTGTCGCCCACCGAAGCTCAAGTACCGCCTCAGCCCACGGCGCGTTGTTGCGCGATACGAGACCGCAAATGAGGTAGCGTTGCACGCAACCACCTTGAAGGAGCAGACATGGCAACCGCGACCCTCACCTCACCCGGTTCGCCTGACGGCGAACGCAGGCTGGTGGCCTTCGGTCTCTCCACGGAGCTGATCCACACATCCTTGCGGCCCGGGTTGTCCCGGGCGTCGAATCGCACGTCGATGGCGCTGCGCTCCACTCCCGGCACAGACATCTACCACGAGTCGATGGAGCAACTTCATCAACGGCTATCTGCGACGGGCTGGCGGCTGGTCTATGTTGACCACCAGCCGCGTCTCCTGCACCCCGACGGCCTGATCTCGTTCACCATCGCTTCTGGCACGAATGTCGCCGATCCCGATCATCGTCGGAAGCCGCGCACGCGTCGTAAGGGCAAGGCGACACGTGAGTCGCTGGCCGGTCCCCGTGTGCAGATGGCGGCCCTGTTCGAGGTGCCTGAGATTGAGCAGGAGCAGGAGTTGGTGGCTGCCGCACAGGCGGCGCCCCTATGGCTGCTGGTGCACGAACGCACCGACCGTGGCCTCAACCTTGAGCTGTCCCGCCCGGCGGAGATGACCGCCAGCGGAATCGTCACAGACTGGAATGATCGCATCGTCATCGGATTCCTCGACCTCGACGGCGACCTATCGGTCTTCGATAATCCTGACGATGATGGGATCGATGTCGCAGTCGAGCCGATCTGACGACCGCACCTCCTGAGCATGTTCAACCCATCGCGCCTGAAGCTGGCCCGTCAACGTTTGGCGTTGACGTTGACCAAACTCGCCGACCAAAGCGGCGTCTCTCTCCGATCGCTGACCAACTACGAGAATGGCAAGCTCGCCCCGAACGAGGAGAATCTCCTCAAACTTGCCAGGGCTCTCTCCGTGCCGCCGAAGTTCTTCGGCCGCGACACAGCCGAGACCATCCCGGTCGAGGCGGCCAGTTTCCGCAAACTCAGCAAGACCACTGCCACCAGACGCGACGCAGTCCTGGCCAGCGCAACTCTTGCCGTCGAGTTCTTCGCGGTGATCGAGTCAAAGTTCAAGCTGCCTGCGCCGGATACCCCTTCGTTTGACAAGCTCTCACCTGAAGAGGCGGCCGATCTAGTCCGTCACCGATGGAACCTCGGCGACCGGCCGATCCCGAACATGATCCACCTGCTGGAATCCAAGGGTGTCCGCGTCGCGGCACTCCGCCATGAATACACGGACATCGACGCGTTCTGTTTCGTGCGCGACAGCTCACCGTACGTGTTCCTCAACACCTCAAGGTCAGGAGAGCGACAACGCTTCGACGCGGCTCACGAACTTGGCCACCTCATTCTGCATGGAGAACAAGATATGGACCCGAGCACCTCCAAGGAACGAGAGGCAGAAGCCAACCGGTTCGCGGCCACCTTCCTGATGCCGCGCACGGCCGTCCTCACCCAATCGATGCGCAACGCGAGCCTCGAACGCATCCTCGCTGCCCGCTCGTTCTGGAAAGTCTCCGCGATGGCAATGACACATCGGCTCCACGAACTAGACCTCTTGAGCGACTGGCAGTACCGCAGCACGTGCATGACCCTGTCCGAGCGGGGATACCGTTCGGCAGAACCAAGCGGCATTGTCCCGGAAACCTCACAACTACTGCGCAAGGTCATGTTCGGCTCCGCCAGCAAAGTGAATGTCCGCGATGCCGCAAGCGACCTCGACCTGTATCAAGACGATGTTCGCGACTTCATCCGCGACCTTGTTCCGGTAGCCGCATGAAATTTTCGCTCCGTGGCCTCGGTGTCGATCGCTCTTTTGTCGCTGGCCGCGTCAGCCACCCATGACTGATCGCATCAACGCGTTTCCGCCGGGGACGGTCGAGGGAGTCTCGAAGATCATTGGCGACCTATACAGCGGGAACGAGCTAACCCGCATCACCGCTGAAGTGCCGCTTCGCTCCGACCCAGGCGAAGGACACACCAAATGTCGACGCCTCGCTCACGCCGTTTCCAACAACCAGGCGAAGACCGGCACCGGTAACGCACTGATAGGGCTTGTCCGGGCCGCCATGCGGCCAGAACGAACGCTTGACCGCAAGCCGCGCGCCGACATCGCTCGTGACGAGCTGAATCAGGTCCTGTCTTTGGTGAGCCTCAAGGTCCTCCCCGACGGCCGGGTCGCGAAGACCAAGAAGGCATCCACCGACACCGAAGCGCTGGCCCGGTCAGAACGGCTCCACAAGATACTTGAGCAGCGCGGCGCACACGTCGCCGTACTCGCGTATTGCCGTGAAGACCTCGTGCGCAAGGACTACTACGAAGCCGTCTTCGAAGCCATCAAAGGCCTGGGCGCGCGAATACGGTCCGAGACCGGTGTCGACGCTGATGGATACGCCCTCGTCGAGAAGACGATGGCCGGCTCCGCTCCAACGCTCCGGATCAACAATGGCCGAACTCGAACCGATCGAGATGAACAACTCGGTATCGCCAATCTCGCCAAAGGTCTGTTCAGCGCATTCCGGAATCCTGTGGCCCACGAGCCCAAGCTCCACTGGACGATGAGCGAGCTGGACGCTCTTGACGTTATGGGAACGCTGTCCATGATTCACCGTCGCCTCGACGCTGCCATGCGCGAGAACGGTGCAGGAGCCTGAGCATGGCCAGAGTCACCTCGACCGACCTCACCACCCGTATCGCCAGCACAGACACGGCGCTAACGCTGGGCGGAGTTGCCGTCGTGGGCGCCGGACTGTCGATCAGCAGCCGCTTTCCTGCAACCCGCGGTCTCACGTCCCTTCTGTGGGACGCTCTGGACAACGACCTGCCCGCACGATCGACCCTGGCGGTCGCCTTGGGACGCGACGACACAGAGGCGAAGTCACTCGTCGGCGACGCGTGGTCAGAGGTGGAGCAAGCCTGGGCGACCGTCGCAGACAGTACAGCCGCGCGCACCAGGTTCCAGAACCAGTTCGCCAAGCTCGATGCGGAACGTAGCGCGCGACCCTCCATCGCTCACGAAGCTCTCGCACGCCTCATCCATGCTGGGGTCATCGAATGCGTGGTCTCACTAAACTGGGACACTGCGCTTGAGCACGCATATCAGCGGCTCTACGGGACCTCCCTCCCTGTGGGTGTGCTCTTCAAACCGCACGGGGATGCCGCGAGGCCGAGCGAGTCATGGACTCTGCCGCATGAGCCCGGAGTGGTGTCATCCGAAGTGCTCGCAGTGATAGCGCAGCTCCGCTCAACGCACGCTCGCACGCTTGTTGTCGTCGGCTATTCAGAGAGCGACGAGGTCGTAGTAGACGAGCTGGTGCAGCCACTCGATCAATCTTGGCGAACGATCCGCATTGGACCGCACACGGCCGGAGCGGACGACATCCGGGAGACGGCCGAAGTAGTCCTGCCGCTCCTGGCTGAAAAGTACATGCTCCAGGAGGAGCGCTCGTCGTGGCACACGGTGACCTACGGCGGCAGCCGAGGCGTCGAATCCTGGCTAGGGGGAGAGCGTCTCGGCCCGCAGGATGTGGACGCCTGCCCAGAACTTGACGAGGTCGAAACGGTCAAGCGATCACTTCAGCACGATCGCGCCGTGGTCCTGAACGGACCCACGGGCTCGGGCAAGTCGATCTGCGCCTACCAGGCCTTACGAAGCCTTATGAAAGACGGGTACGAAGTCCTACGGCTGCGTGACAACGCACGTCAGAAGAGCGTGCGCTCCTGGCTCACAGACTTGGCCGCCTTCCCGCACCGGAAAGTTCTGTTCATCGACGATGCGCAGGATCTCTCAACGGACGCAGTGCGCGAGTTCGCGGAAACCGCCACCCCCGACCAGCTCGTGCTGATCGTCGGCATCGACCATGTGGCGGGCGGTGTCCGCACACTTCACCTCAGCGCTCGTAGCGCGGTAACCCGCCTCGCCCAATATGTGCGGGAGCAACGCACAACGCTCTTTCCCCGCATTCGCGCTCTCGATGACCACGTGGGAACCCACCCCCGCGACTTCCACTTCGAGCAACGCATCGACATCGCCGAACGCGAGGCAACCTCCTGGCAGTTCGCCTACACGCTCACCGGCGGATGGCGAAGGGTTCGCAGACACGCGCTCGAACTCCGCGACCACAACCGGGCAGACCTAGCACTGGTTGCCATCGCTATCGCTCAAGTCGCCGGAGTCGACTCCGGAGTGGGCCAAATGGAAGTTGAGGCGTTCCTGCCCATTCTTCAGCGAGACCGGCCGTGGCTCGAAGGAGCCCTCGAAGAGCTGCGCTCCCGGCGGATGATCTTGGAGTCCGACGGCCGCATCCGGTGCGCCCACCTTCGAGCAGCGCTCAATGTCATCACCTGGAGCCTTCACCCACCCCGGCATGTGTTCCCGCCCCACCGTCGACCAGAAGTGCCGCCGATCGCGTCTGCGCCGCCGACGCGCCAAAACACGGCACCGATAGCAGCGGAATCCGTAGGCACGACGCCATCACCTGCACCGCAACTTCCCCGGTCGGATATCGAAGCTGACCGGAAGACCGTCGGGGCCCTCATAAGTTCGGTGCTCAACTCATCATCAACGCCACTGC
>NZ_JBMDXJ010000229.1:0-5921 GCF_048594945.1 Pseudactinotalea sp.
CTCGACCTTCCGGCTGACGTCAACATCGAGATCAAGCTGTAGAGGTTCGTCTCATGACTGCAACTACTGAGCGCGCCGTGAAGGCGCTGCTGGGCACGAAGCTCGGCATGACCCAGGTGTGGGACGAGGCCGGTCGGCTGCGTCCCGTCACCGTGATCGAGGTCGGCAACAACGTCGTCACCCAGATCAAGTCGCCTGAGACCGATGGCTATTCCTCGGTCCAGCTCGGCTACGGCCAGATCGACCCGCGCAAGCTCACCCAGCCGTTGCGGGCCCGGTTCGACGCTGCCGGCGTCACCCCGCGCCGCCACCTCGCCGAGGTGCGCACCTCCGACGCCGCTGAGTACAGCGTCGGCCAGGAGCTGGCTGCGGACACGTTCGAGGCCGGCGCCGTGGTCGACGTGGTCGGCACCACCAAGGGCAAGGGCACCGCGGGCGTCATGAAGCGCCACGGGTTCTCCGGTGTGGGCGCCTCGCACGGTGCACACCGCAACCACCGCAAGCCGGGCTCGATCGGTGGCGCCTCGACGCCGTCGCGCGTGTTCAAGGGCCTGCGCATGGCCGGCCGTATGGGCCACGAGCGCCAGACCACCCAGAACCTCACGATCCACGCTGTCGACGTCGAGAAGGGCTACCTCCTCGTCGCCGGCCCGGTGCCCGGCCCCAAGGGCGGCATCGTCGTGGTCAAGACCGCCGCGAAGGGGGCCCAGCGATGACCGCCGTCGACATCCTCGACGCCACGGGCAAGAAGTCCGGCACCACCGACCTCCCGGCCGAGATCTTCGACGTTCAGGCGAACGTCCCGCTGATCCACCAGGTCGTCGTGGCGCAGCTCGCTGCCGCACGTCAGGGCACGCACAAGGCCAAGAGCCGCGGCGAGGTCCGCGGTGGTGGCAAGAAGCCGTACCGCCAGAAGGGCACCGGTCGCGCCCGCCAGGGCTCGCTCCGTGCGCCGCAGTTCGCCGGCGGTGGCGTGGTCCACGGGCCGGTCCCGCGTGACTACAGCCAGCGGACCCCCAAGAAGATGAAGGCCGCGGCCCTGCGTGGCGCCCTGTCGGACCGCGCACGCGGCGGCAAGGTGCACGTGGTCTCGAGCTTCGTCTCGGGTGACGCCCCCTCGACGAGCGGCGCGCTGGCCACCCTCGCCGCGCTGGCCTCCTCGCGTCACGTCCTCGTGGTTCTCTCGCGCGGCGATGAGACCACCTGGAAGAGCCTGCGCAACGTTCCCACGGTGCACCTGCTCCACCCGGACCAGCTCAACACCTACGACGTTCTCGTCTCCGACGACGTCGTGTTCACCTCCGAGGCTCTCGAGACGTTCGTCGCCGGCCCGGCCACCGGCCGCTCCGTGACGGCGTCGGCCAGCTCCGCCGAGGTCATCGAGGAGGACTCCAAGTGAGCGACATCAGCACCAAGCACCCGCACGACGTCATCGTCGCGCCGGTGGTCTCCGAGAAGAGCTACAACCTCCTCGACGAGGGCAAGTACACCTTCCTGGTGGACCCCAGCGCGAACAAGACCGAGATCAAGCTCGCCATCGAGCAGATCTTCTCGGGCGTCAAGGTCGCGTCGGTGAACACGATCAACCGCAAGGGCAAGGCCCGCCGTACTCGCTTCGGTCTCGGCCGCCGCAAGGACACCAAGCGCGCGATCGTGACGCTGCGCGAGGGCACCATCGACATCTTCGGCGGAGCCGGCTGAGCCGGGCCTGCTGAGAGGTAGAGGAACAGATCAATGGGCATCCGTAAGTACAAGCCGACGACGCCGGGCCGCCGCGGCAGCTCCGTCGCCGACTTCGTCGAGATCACCCGGTCCACGCCGGAGAAGTCGCTGGTTCGACCGCTCTCCAAGTCCGGTGGCCGCAACAGTGCGGGCCGCATCACGGCTCGTCACATCGGTGGCGGTCACAAGCGCGCCTACCGCGTGATCGACTTCCGTCGTCACGACAAGGATGGCGTTCCCGCGACCGTCGCGCACATCGAGTACGACCCCAACCGCACCGCGCGCATCGCGCTGCTGCACTACGCCGAGGGCACCAAGCGTTACATCATCGCGCCGAACCGCCTGAAGCAGGGGGACCGGGTCGAGGCCGGCGCGAGCGCCGACATCAAGCCCGGCAACAACCTGCCGCTGCGGAACATCCCCACCGGTACGGTCATCCACGCCATCGAGCTCAAGCCCGGTGGCGGCGCGAAGATCGCCCGCAGCGCCGGTACCTCGGTGCAGCTCGTCGCCAAGGACGGCCCGTACGCCCAGCTGCGGATGCCCTCGGGCGAGATCCGCAACGTGGACGCGCGCTGCCGCGCCACGATCGGTGAGGTCGGCAACGCCGAGCAGAGCAACATCAACTGGGGCAAGGCCGGCCGCATGCGGTGGAAGGGCAAGCGCCCGACCGTCCGTGGTGTCGCCATGAACCCGGTGGACCACCCGCACGGTGGTGGTGAGGGCAAGACCTCCGGTGGTCGCCACCCGGTCAGCCCGTGGGGTCAGGCCGAGGGCCGCACCCGCCGTCCGAACAAGCCGAGCGACAAGCTGATCGTGCGCCGTCGCCGTACCGGCAAGAAGCGCTAAGGAGCACCCCAGACATGCCTCGCAGCCTGAAGAAGGGTCCCTTCGTCGACGACCACCTGCAGAAGAAGGTGGACGTTCAGAACGAGAAGGGCACCAAGACCGTCATCAAGACCTGGTCGCGCCGGTCGGTCATCACGCCCGACTTCCTCGGCCACACCTTTGCGGTGCACGACGGCCGCAAGCACGTCCCGGTGTTCGTCACCGAGGCGATGGTGGGCCACAAGCTGGGCGAGTTCGCCCCGACCCGCACCTTCCGCGGGCACGAGAAGGACGACCGGAAGGCTCGGCGCCGCTGAGCATGCTCAGTTGCCGACCGACCAGACGTCAGAGAAGTCGAAGAGACAAGTAAGGACACACGATGGAAGCCAAGGCGCAGGCGCGGTTCGTCCGTGTGACGCCCCAGAAGGCTCGGCGCGTGGTTGACACGATCCGGGGCAAGGGTGCGTCCGAGACGATCACGCAGCTCCAGTTCGCTCCGCAGGCGGCCGCCGAGCCGGTCCGCAAGCTCGTGGCGAGCGCGATCGCGAACGCACGCGTGAAGGCCGACCAGGCGTCGGAGCGGTTCGATGAGGGCGACCTCGTCATCGCCGAGGCGTTCGTCGACGAGGGTCCGTCCCTCAAGCGGTTCCGTCCCCGTGCGCAGGGTCGTGCGAGCCGGATCCTCAAGCGCACCAGCCACATCACGGTGATCGTGGCGGACCAGAACCGTCACAACGAAGGGGGTCGCTGACCATGGGTCAGAAGGTCAACCCGCACGGCTACCGCCTCGGTATCACGACCGACCACCGCACCCGGTGGTTCGCCGACAGCACCAAGGCTGGTCAGCGCTACCGCGACTACGTGAACGAGGACGTGCAGATCCGCAAGCTCATGGCCACGGGCCTCGAGCGCGCCGGCATCGCCAAGGTGGAGATCGAGCGCACGCGTGACCGTGTGCGCATCGACCTGCACACCGCGCGTCCGGGCATCGTCATCGGCCGCCGCGGCGCCGAGGCCGACCGCCTGCGTGGCGAGCTCGAGAAGCTCACCGGCAAGCAGGTGCAGCTGAACATCCTCGAGGTGAAGAACCCCGAGGTCGACGCTCAGCTGGTCGCCCAGGGCATCGCCGAGCAGCTCGCGTCCCGCGTGTCCTTCCGCCGCGCCATGCGCAAGGGGATCCAGTCCTCGCAGCGCGCCGGTGCCAAGGGCATCAAGGTGCAGGTCTCCGGCCGCCTCGGTGGCGCCGAGATGAGCCGCTCGGAGTTCTACCGCGAGGGCCGGGTGCCGCTGCACACGCTCCGCGCGAACATCGACTACGGCTTCTTCGAGGCTCGCACCACGTTCGGTCGCATCGGCGTCAAGGTGTGGATCTACAAGGGCGACCTCACCGAGAAGGAGTACGCCCAGCAGCAGGCCAGCGCCGCACCGCGCCAGCGCCGCAACGACCGTGGTGAGCGCGGTGGCCGTGGCCGCCGCGACGACGCCGCTCCCGCGCAGCAGGCTGCTCCGGCCGAGGACGCTCCGGCGCCCGCGGCTGCCACCGCTGCCCCGACGTCAGAGACGGAGGCCTGAGCCGTGCTCATCCCCCGGCGGACCAAGCACCGCAAGCAGCACCACCCGAAGCGCCGTGGTCAGGCCTCGGGCGGCACGTCGATCGCCTTCGGCGACTACGGCATCCAGGCCATCGAGCCCGCCTACGTCACCAACCGGCAGATCGAGGCCGCGCGTATCGCGATGACCCGTCACATCAAGCGTGGCGGAAAGGTCTGGATCAACATCTTCCCGGACCGCCCGCTCACGAAGAAGCCGGCGGAGACCCGCATGGGTTCCGGTAAGGGTTCGCCCGAGTGGTGGATCGCCAACGTCAAGCCAGGCCGGGTCATGTTCGAGCTGGCCGGTGTGGATGAAGAGCTTGCTCGCGAGGCCATGCGCCGCGCGCAGCACAAGCTCCCGATGAAGACGCGGTTCGTGAGCCGCGAGGGTGGTGAGTGACCGTGGCAATCGGTTCCAAGGAGCTGGCTGTCCCCGAGCTCGACGGCATGACGTCGGAACTGCTCGTGGCGGAGCTCAAGAAGGCGAAGAACGAGCTGTTCAACCTGCGTTTCTCCTCTGCCACCGGGCAGCTGGAGGACCACGGTCGGCTCAAGACCGTGCGGCGCGACATCGCCCGCATCTACACGATCCTGCGCGAGCGCGAGCTCGGCATCCGCACCGCGCCGACCGTTGACGCGAAGTGAGCGAGGACACCATGACTGAGACCACTGAGAGCGCGCCCGTGGCGGCCGACTCCGGCGCGGACCACCGCAACTACCGCAAGACCCGCCGCGGCTACGTCGTCAGCGACAAGATGGACAAGACCGCCGTCGTCGAGGTCGAGGACCGCGTGAAGCACGCGCTGTACGGCAAGGTGCTGCGCCGCAGCTCCAAGGTCAAGGCGCACGACGAGAACAACGAGGCCGGCATCGGCGACCTCGTCCTGATCCAGGAGACCCGGCCGCTGTCGGCCACCAAGCGGTGGCGCGTGGTCGAGATTCTCGAAAAGGCCAAGTGACGGCTAAGTCCACAATCCGTTCGGCAAGGCTCGCATGCAGTGCGAGAACCAGCACGACACCAGGAGCTAACAGATGATTCAGCAGGAGTCGCGACTCAAGGTCGCCGACAACACAGGTGCCAAGGAGATCTTGTGCATCCGTGTGCTCGGTGGATCCGGTCGTCGTTACGCCGGCATCGGCGACACGATCGTCGCCACCGTCAAGGACGCGATCCCGGGCGGCAACGTCAAGAAGGGCGACGTCGTCAAGGCGGTCGTGGTGCGCACCTCCAAGGAGCGCCGCCGCCAGGACGGGTCCTACATCAAGTTCGACGAGAACGCAGCGGTCATCCTCAAGGCTGACGGCGAGCCGCGTGGCACGCGCATCTTCGGCCCGGTGGGCCGCGAGCTGCGCGACAAGCGGTTCATGCGGATCGTCTCGCTCGCACCGGAGGTGCTCTGAGCCATGGCGAAGATCAAGAAGGGCGACCTCGTGGTCGTCATCGCAGGCCGCGACAAGGGCCAGCAGGGCCGCGTGCTCGAGGTCCACGAGGACCGGCTCGTCGTCGAAGGCGTGCAGCGCGTGAAGCGCCACACGAAGGTGGCGCAGAGCCAGCGTGGCACCCGCACCGGCGGCATCGAGACAGTCGAGGCGCCGATCCACGTCAGCAACGTCATGCTCGTCGACTCCGAGACCAAGCGTGGCACTCGGGTCGGCTACCGCACCGAGCAGGTTGAGCGCGACGGTCGCACCAAGACCCAGCGGGTCCGCGTGGCCCGGCGCTCCGGTAAGGACATCTGATGAGCACCACCGAGATCACCGAGACCGAGCGCGCGCCGA
>NZ_JBMDXJ010000023.1:0-19213 GCF_048594945.1 Pseudactinotalea sp.
CGCGGAGGTGCTCGCCCATGTAGAGCGGCTCGAGCTTCTTGATCGAGTACGACCGCTGCGAGACGTGTACACCGCGCTTGACCGTCTCGTACAGGTCAACGAACGTCTCGAGTGCCTCCTCGATCCGCTCCCGCGGCACCCGGTGCCGTGCCCCCAGCGCCCGCATCGCCGCCGGCTCATAGAAGGCGTAGTGGTAGACGTGCATCCCCGGGTGGGCCGCGCGGCGCCTCCGCAGGTACTCAAGGAAATCGAGCAGCGCCTGCGTCTCCGACTCCCGCTCAGGGGCCCAGAAGGTGACGTAACGACCATCCGGTGCTACGCCGTCGGGAGTCTCCAGAACGCCGAACAGGTACTCCAGACCCCACTGGCTGCGATCGCCATCGACCCACATCGGGTCGCCCTCGAAGTCGAAGAACACGTCGCCGGGATCGAGGGCCGGCAACGCGTCCAGGGGCGCGAGCGAGTGCACCTGCGCGGTGACGGCCGGCTCGGTACCGGCGGCCTCGGCCTGCTCCTGGGCGAGCTGCAGCCGTGCTTGCGTACGGAACCGGTGCAGCGCCGCGGGGTTGACGCCCTCGACCGGTCCCTCGGACGCTGCGAGTGCATCGATCGTGGCGAGTCCGGACGCACGCAGCAGGTCGCGCACCCCGGCGCGCAGCCCCCACACCAGCCGCACGTCACGTGCGCGGTCGATCGCGTCCGCGCAGTAGTCGCACCAGCCGCAGGCAGTTATCCTCGGATCGCCCCACACCACTGCCTCGCCGCTCGCTGCGTGGCGCTCGATCAGTTCGTCCACGCGGTCGCGGATCTCGCCGAGCACCACCAGGCTGTCCCGCGTGCTGTGGTCCGTGAGCACGTCATTGCCCAGGTGCAGGTGCGTCCGCGGCGCGAGCGGTACGCCGGCTCGGTCGAGCTGGTCCGCGTAGGCGGCGAGCTGCAGGATCGCCGTGTCCTTCGCGCGGCGCGCGAGCTTGGCATCGACGACGGCGTACCGCACTCCGGTCTCGCCGCCCTCCTCCCGCACGAGGAAGTCGGCACGCCCGTGGAACCGACCGTCGAAGAAGCCGCCTTGGGCGACCACGGCCGCCCCACCGGTCAGCGCCGCGATCGTCGCCTCGTGCTGGCGCAGCAGCTCCTCCCGGGTCCACTCCTCGACACCGGCGATCTCGACCACGCGGTCACCGAACCGGTCCCGGTAGCCGGTCAGCATGCGCTCCTCGTGGAGGTCCCCGAGCGCCGCGGCGCGCTCGCGCATCGGGTTGCTCGTCTCCAGCCGTGGCGCCCGCTCGAGCACCTCGTCGGCTCGGCGCAGCAGGGCGTACTCGCAGGTGAGCGCGACGGTGAGATCGGTGGCCGAGATGACGATGGTCTGATCGAGCGAGAACACGGCCACTCCTCTCTGTGATGGTCGCGGTGGCCGGGCGTGCGATCGCCGCCCGCTCCGGGTGGGTGTCGCTGGCGAGGTTAACGCCCAGGGCCGACACCCCTGTCGCAGCGGGCGCCGGCGGGCACCGCGCGAGCGTCTCGGCGAGCGCCCCGACCTCCTCGCTCGTGACCCCGATCCCGTACGCGGACTTGATCGCGACCTGCTGCACCGCGTACGCGCAGTGGAAGCCCGTGTTGGGTGGCATCCAGGTGGCGGCATCGCTCGCGCCCTTGTCCTGGTTGACCGCGCCCTCGGTCGGCACGAGGTTCGCCGGGTCGTTCGCGAACGCCAGCGCCACGTGCGACGGCCAGCCTGCCGCACCCTTGCGCCAGGCGTCGGCGAGCGCCACCACGTGGTCGATCTGCACCTCAGCGCTCGTGTCCGGACCGCGCCGGAAGTCGACGATGTGCCCGGTGTACGGGTCGCGGAGGGTGCCCGAGACCACCACGCATGGCCGGACCAGGTCGAGGGCCACATCGGTCAGCCACGCGGCGAGCACGTCGTTGCGAGTGTCGCAGCCGTTGGCGTCGACGTCCGCCCACGGGTCGCCGAAGAACTCCCGCTGGTATCCCTCGAGGGGGAGCGGCTCGGTGATCCGCAACGCCTGCAGCGACTCCCGTGCCGCCGCTACCCGCTCCGCGTCCACCGGTGTGGCTGGCTGCGGCCGCACCCGCGCCCACCACAACGGCACCACGCACACCACGGCCGTGGCAAGGAGCACCACGACCACCAGCGTGGCTAGCCTTCTCGCCCCGGTTCCCATCCCGCGATGGTGACCGACCCGCCCACCCTCGCGCCGCCGTCGGGCACCCCTGCTGTGGACAGAGGTGCATCAGCATGCACCTGTGGAAATCAGGCCAGCGAGAATTCAACGCTCTTTCGGCGTAGCGCGGCTTTCGTTGCTGTTCCGGCGCCACAACGACGGTCGGCGATGCCAGCGCGGTTCCGGCGGCCGCTGCCGGATCAGCGTTGAAACCGTCGTCAGGTCAAAAGAGCGTTGACAGCTGAGCCCGGACGGCTTCGCTCCGGGTTGGGAGGGCGCAGAACAGAGCGGCGGCCCGGGTGCCTACGCAACCCGGACCGCCGCCGTCACGATGGACTCATGCCCTACTGCGTGGCGTCCCAGGCGTCCTGGTAGATCTGGACGTACTGCTCGGCGCCGTTGGCGACGAGCTGATCCTGGAACTCCTGCCATGCGGCGTCGTCATCGATGTCACGCACACCGGTCACGAACTCGGCGTTCGCCTGCAGCACGAGGTTCTCGATGTTGGTCTGCGCGGTGGCAAGGTCGGACGACTGGTCCTCCGGGATCCACAGGTTCCAGTACGGGAACACCTCAGCCGGGCTGTTCTCCGCGTAGGGCACGGTCGCCTCCTGCAGACGGCGCTCGTAACCCGCCAGGTCGTAGATGTCCTCCGGCACCACCTGGCCGCCGCGGAACTCGGCGCTGCCGTAGTACTGCGCGAGCGGGCCCCACGCCACGTTGGCGTTCTCGGTGGCCTCGGCGCCGCTGAGGCGGTACCGGACGACGAGCGGCTCCATGGTCTCGTCGAGCGCGACGTCGTCGGGACCGGGGTAGTCCCACGCCGTGCCTTCTTCACCGAACTCGGCGCGGTAGTGGTTGTCGAAGTCGATCATCCAGTCGATGATCTGCGTCAGCTTCGCCGCCTCCTCGTCACCGGCCTTGTTGGTGATGACGAACGTCGCGCCACCCACCGAGGAGAGGAGCTCCGACGCCGGGGACCCGTTCGGGCCGGTCAGCGGCGGAACCGGGTCGTAGTCCTTGTCACGCTCGTCATCCTGGCCGATCGTGACGAACACACCCGGGTGGCCCACCACGGTCGAGCCGAGGATCGGGTCGCCTGCCTGGTCGCCCATCGCCAGGATCGCGTCCTGGTTGTTGGTGAAGGTGGAACCGTCGAGCAGGCCCTCATCGTGCAGCGAGTGCACGTACTGAAGGCCTTCACGCCACCCGTCGAGCGTGGGCTGCAGGGTCACGGTGCCATCGTGCAGCGCGAGCGAACCCGGAACCACGCCACCGGTGGAGCCGGTGGGCATGTACACGAACGGGTTCATCAGGTAGGGCATCACGGCGCTGTTGAAGCCGGACATCGGAATCTCATCCGCCTGCCCGTTGCCGTTCGGGTCCTCGTTCTTGAAGGCGGTGAGGACCTCGCGCAGCTCCTCAGGCGTGGTCGGCTGCTCGAGTCCGACCGCCTCGAGCCACGCCGTGTTCATCCACAGCTTGGAGGGGTAGGTGCAGTGGAAGCAGTCGTTCCACTGCGGCAGGCCCCACACGTTCCCATCAGGTGCGGTCGAGAGTGCCTCCCACTCCGGGGTGGTCTCCCATGCCGCCTGCAGGTTCGGCGCGTTATCGGCGATCAGGTCGTTCAGCGGGCGGATCACGCCCTGCTCCCCGAGCTTGAGCAGCTCGGCCTGCGTGAACTGGTTGACCCACGGGATCAACAGGAACGCGTCGGGGTAGTCGCCGCTCGCCAGCGTGATCTGCCGAGCCTCGGCGGCGGAAGCGGCGTCCCATGTGGTGGTCTCGAACTGCAGGTCGACGTCGAACTCCTCCTCGAGCAGAAGCGTGAGCTCGTTGGTGTCGAGGTCGGAATCGACGCCCTGCTGGCTGAAGATGGTGATGACGCCATCATCCTCGCCGCCTTGGAAGGCGCCGTCGTCATCACCCCCGCCTCCGCCGCCGCCGCCGGGGGCGCACGCGGCGATCGTCAGGGCCAGGCCGCCGACGGCGACCATCGCCGTAGCAATCCGGGTGTGGCTCCTCATGTGTTGCCTCTCTTCGTTGTGAGGATGGATCCGTCGGTCCTCGACGGCCTCGAGTGGTGTGGTCAGCCCTTCACGGCGCCCAGCAGCAGGCCCTTGGTGAAGTAGCGCGCGACGAACGGGTAGATCAGCATCACCGGCACCGTGGAGATCACGATCAGTGAGTACTTGAGCAGGTTCGCCAGCTGCTGGCGTTCCAGCGAGGAGGTGGCGTCGCCACCGCCGTCGGTGTTGAGGATCAGGATGTTCCGCAGCACCAGCTGGAGGGGGTACAGGCTCTCGTCGCGCAGGTAGATCAGCGCGTCGAAGTAGGAGTTCCACTGCACGATCGCGTACATCAGCGCGATGACCGCGAGCATCGGGGTGGCCAGCGGCAGCACGATCTTCCACAGGATCCGGATGTCGCTGGCGCCGTCGATCTCGCCGGCCTCTCGCACCTCATCCGGAATCGCGGTGCGGAAGTAGGTGATGGCCAGGATCGCTGGCCACACCGCCACCGCGTTGGGGATCAGCAGCGCCCACCGGGTGTCGAGCATGCCCATGGCCTGCACCACCAGGTAGGTGGGGATCATGCCGCCCGCGAACAGCATCGTGAACACCACGGCGCCCGTGAGCACCTTGCTACCCACGAAGTCCGCGCGAGACAGCGGGTAGGCCAGCATCACCGTGAGCGTGACGCTGATCAGGGTCCCCACCACGGTGTAGAACAGCGAGTTGGTGAAGCCACGCATGATCTTCGGGCTGGACAACGCGACCTCGTAGCCGCGCAAGGTGAACTCGACCGGCCACAGGAACACGCGCCCCGCGGAGACCGCACCGGGGCTCGAGAACGAACTCGCCACGATGTACAGCAACGGCAGCAGCACCACGAGCAGGAACGTGATCAGCAGCGCATACACGCCGATGAGGAACAGTCGGTCCACGAGCGACTCGCGCACCTTGGTGGGGCGGGTGCGGCGGATCGTGGGCTTGGGGGCCGTGGTGGGCTCGTCCTGGATCTGGGTCGTCGTCACGGTGGTCACCACAGCCCGTTCCCGGTGACCCGCTTGGACACCGCGTTCACGCCCAGCAGCAGGGCGAGGTTGATCACCGAGTTGAACAGCCCCACGGCCGTGGCGAGGCTGAAGTCGGCGTTGAGGATGCCGAGCTTGTAGGTGTAGGTCGCGATGATCTCCGACTGCGAGAGGTTGAGCGGGTTCTGCAGCAGGAACGCCTTCTCGAACCCGACCGCCATGATCGATCCGACCGACAGGATCAGTACCACCACGATGGTCGGCATGATGCTCGGCAGGTCCACGTGCCAGATCTTCTGGAGCCGGTTGGCGCCATCGACCTTCGCGGCCTCGTACAACCCGGGGTCAACACCGGCCAGTGCGGCCAGGTAGATCACGGCCGAGTAGCCGGCGGTCTGCCAGACCTCGGTCCACACGTACACGTGCCGGAAGAAGTCCGGTTTGGCGAGCCAGTCGGTGGGCGGCACGCCGAAGAAGCCGAGCACATCGGAGGCGAGCCCGATCCTCGGCGAGAGGATGAGGATCGCCATCGACACCACGATCACGGTGGAGATGAAGTACGGCGCGTACGTGACCATCTGTACGGTGCGCTTGAAGAGCCGGCCGCGGACCTCGTTCAGCGCGAGTGCCAGGATGATCGGGATCGGGAAGCTCGCGATCAGCGCGTACAGGCTGAGCAGGAACGTGTTGCTCACCACGGTGGTGAACATCGGGTTGTTGAAGAACCGCTCGAAGTACTCGAAGCCGGCCCACTCGCTCGCCCAGATGCCCGCGATGATGTTGTAGTGCTTGAAGGCGATGACGGCGTTGCCCATCGGCACGTACTTGAACATCAGGAAGTAGAGCAGCGGTGGGATCACCAGCAGGTAGAGCTGCCACCGCCGTCGGATCGATGCGCGCAAGCGGCCAGGTCGACCGCGGTCACGCCCGGTTGGGCGGGTTGCGACGGCGGTCGCCGGCACCGGTGTCGGCGTCATCGGCGTGCCCAGACGTCTGTCTGCACCTCGGTGGTCCTCTCGATCGTCAGGCCTCGTTTGCGCGCCGCTGCGTGGCGGCTTTGCGCACCTGGTGACCTCGTCGTCAGGTGAATCGTTTGTTCGGATGCTAACCACGGTCACTGTATCGACGCAACCTCCGAGACCGACTTGTGACTAGATCTCGCCGCAGGTTGCGGGATCGAGGGGTTCACCGTCTATCGTGTGCGGACCAGTAAAAACGATTCCCTGGAGCGACAATGACGGCGCACCCCATCCATCGACTCGAGTTCGCCAGCCCGGCGGCCGAGTGGGTTGAGGCGCTGCCCCTCGGCAACGGACGGCTCGGCGCGATGGTCTACGGCGGCATCCGCGAGGAGCTGATCTGGCTGAGTGAGGGCAGCGTGTGGTCCGGCCCCGGCCGCACCCCGCAGCCGCACCCGGTCAGCAGCGAGATCGCGGCAGCCGCGATCGAGTCCTCGCGCGCCGCGATCGCTGAGGGTGACTACGTCGCGGCCGAGGAGGCGCTGCAGGCGCTGCAGCACTCCTACCCGCAGTCGTTCCAGCCGCTGGCGCGGTTGCGCCGCACGATCGGCGCTGTCGCGGAGCCCGCGCCGCAGGGCGACGTGCTGCCCGAACACGATGCCGTGGACTCGCCGGCCGAGGCCGACGGGTATCGGCGCGGCCTCGATCTGCAGACCGCGACCGCGTGGACTCGCGCGCCGGGTGTGCAGCAGCGCTCCTTCATCAGTGCACCGCACGAGGTGATGGTGCTGGAGGTGCAGGCCGACGAGCCGGTCGCGTTCACGTTCGACTCACCGTTGCGTCTTGAGGACGCCGGCGCCGAGGGGGAGCGCGCGTGGCTGGTGCTGCGCGCGCCCGATGATGTCGCGCCCGCGTACAACCGCGAGCCCGATCCGATCCGCTGGGCGGAGCACCCTCGCGGTGTGCAGGCTGCGGTGGCGCTGCACGCGGTGGGCGGCACCGTGCGCACCCGGACCACGCCTGAGGGCGTGGTGATCGAGGCCGACGGCGCAGCGACCGTGGTGATCTCGGTCCAGACCACGTTCACTCGCCTCGGGCACGAGCCCTCGCAGCAGCCGGCGGCGGCGCTCGCGCGTGCGCAGGAACGGGTGCGGCAGGCGCTCGCTGCCGGGCTCGCGCACGTGGAGGCCGAGCACGTCACCGCACACCGGGAGCTCTACGACCGTGCGGAGTTGCGGCTGGGTGCCACGGCTGGGCCGAGTGAGACCGACACAGCCGATACCGATGCGCTGCTCGCTGCGGTGGCGCAGGGTGAGACCGCGCGCGCCGGCCTGGCCCCTGAGCTCACCGCGCTGCTGTTCCAGTACGGCCGCTACCTGCTGATCTCCAGCTCGCGGCCTGGCGGCACGCCCGCGAACCTGCAAGGCATCTGGAATCAGCAGATGCAGCCGCCGTGGAGCTCGGACTTCACGATGAACATCAACCTCGAGATGAACTACTGGCTCGCGGAGACCACCGGCCTGGCCGAGTGTGCCGAGCCGCTGTTCGATCTGATCGAGGCGTTCGCCGAGCGCGGCGTCGAGCCTGCTTCCCGGATCTACTCCTCGCAGGGGTGGGTGTCGCACCACGCGAGCGACATCTGGGCGTTCATCGAGCCGATGGGTGATGGCACGCACGACCCGGCATGGGCGTTCTGGCCGTTCTCGGGTGTCTGGCTGACCTCACACATGGTGGACCGGCTCACGTTCAGCCGCGATGAGCAGGCCGCCGCGCGGTTCTGGCCCACGCTCGTGGGGGCCGCACGGTTCGTGCTCGACTGGCTGCAGGAGCGTGAGGACGGCACCCTCGGCACCTCGCCGGCCACGTCGCCGGAGAACCGTCACGCGGTCGCCGGGACCGAGCGCGGCTCCTCGGTGGCAGCCGACGCCACCATGGACCTCGAGCTCTCTCGAGGCCTGCTGCGTTCGCTGCTGCGGCTTGCGCAGGAGTACGGCCTCACCGATCCGCTGCTCGAGGAGGCCGCCGAGACCCTGCCGCGGATCCGCCCGACCGGGGTGGACAGCGCTGGGCTGCTGCGTGAGTGGGCCGACGTCGCGGAGATGGTCGACCCGCAGCACCGGCACATCGCCCACCTGGTGGCGATCCACCCGACCGATGCTGCGCCGTCGGCCGAGATCGCACAGGCTGCGGCACGCAGCCTGGATGCGCGCGGCGATGAGGGAACCGGCTGGTCGCTGGCGTGGAAGATGGCGATGCGCGCCCGGCTCCACGACGCCGGGGCCGTGCAACGTCTGCTCGACCTGTTCGTGCGCCGGGCGATCGAGGTCGAGCCTGGACCGACCGGCGGCCGGTGGCGCGGCGGCCTGTACCGCAACCTGTTCTCGGCGCACCCGCCGTTCCAGATCGACGGCAACTTCGGCGTGGTCGCCGCACTCGCCGAGGCGCTGCTGGCCTCGCATGCCGGTGCGCTGGAGTTGCTGCCCGCGCTCCCGCCCGACCTCGCCGAGGGAAGCGTGCGCGGCCTGCGTGCGCGCGGCGGTCTCGTGGTGGACCTGCGCTGGAGCGCCGGCACGCTGACCGCGGCTCGGATCGCTTCCGAGCACCCCACCGCTCAGACCGTGCGCGTGGTCAGCGGACCACACAGCCGCACGCTGGACCTCTCACCAGGGCAGGTCGTCGACCTGGCCCACGATCTCGCACTGGAGCAGTCATGACAGCCGCGCGCGCGGACCTCCCACTCCCCTTGGAGGGCTTCCTGGTCCTCGACTTCAGCCAGTTCCTCGCGGGGCCGGTGGCCGCGCTGCGGCTGGCGGACCTGGGCGCCCGGGTGATCAAGATCGAGCGGCCCGGGTTCGGCGACATCGGCCGCGGGCTCGCCTTCGCAGGTGCGCGCGCCGGCACCGACACGGTCTCGTTCCACGCGATGAACCGCGGCAAGCAGAGTGTGGCCGCGGATCTGAAGGATCCCGAGCAGCTCGCCTTCGTGCGCGAACTCGTGGAGCAGGCCGATGTGGTGGTGGAGAACTTCCGCCCCGGCGTGATGAAGCGGCTCGGGCTCGACTACGAGAGCGTCAAGGAGGTCAACCCGGGCGTGGTGTACGGCTCGATCACCGGGTACGGGCACGACGGCCCGTGGCGTGACCGGCCCGGCCAGGACCTGCTCGCCCAGTCGATCTCCGGGCTGCCGTGGCTGCAGGCGAACCCGGAGCCGAGCCCGTTCGGGATCTCGATCGCCGACCACCTCGCCTCCTGTCACCTCGCGCACGGCATCACGGCGCTGCTGCTGCGGCGGCTGCGCACCGGGATCGGCGGCCAGGTGGAGACCTCGCTGTTGGAAGCGATGCTCGACCTGCAGTTCGAGCTCCTCTCGGTCCGGCTCACCGAGCCTGCGGCGGTGACGCCGCGCCCACGCGGCCCGCACAGCGCTCACACGTACCTGCCCGCGCCCTACGGGGTGTACCCGACCGCTGATGGCTACCTCTCGATCGCGATGAACCCGGTACCGCAGCTCGGCACGCTGCTCGAGATCCCCGAGCTGGTGGAGATGACCGAGCCCGAGAGCTGGTGGGAGCAGCGCGGCCACATCGAGACGTTGCTTGCCGACCGGCTCCGCACCCGTGGCACGGCCGAATGGCTCACGGTGCTGGATGCCGCCGACGTCTGGTGCGCGCCACTGCACAACCTCGATGAGCTCGTGGAGCACGAGGGCTTCCGAGCGATCGACATGGTGCAGACAGTGCGGCGTGACGAGGTTGACGGCACGCCCACCGACGTCACCACCACCCGGCTGCCGATCCGCATCGACGGCGAGCGACTGTGGGGCGGGAACGCCGCGCCCACGCTTGGCGCCGACACCGAGTCGGTGCGCGCTGAGCTGGCCCCGCGCCCGGCCGAGGTGGTCTCGTGACGATCGCGCTGCGCGGCATCACCTGGGACCACGAGCGTGGCCGGGACAGCGTGGTGGCCGCCTCGGCTGCGTACGCGGCCGAGCGCGATGTCGAGATCACCTGGGAGGCGCGCTCGCTGCAGGCGTTCGCCGACCAGGGCCTGGAGGCGCTGACCGAGCGCTTCGACCTGCTGGTCATCGACCACCCGCACATCCCGCATGCCGCCCACGCGGGACTGCTGGCCGCCGTGCCCGACGGCGAAGGGCCGGCAGCGTTCGTGGGCCGGTCGTACGAGAGCTATCGCTGGGAAGGCGCCCAGTACGGTCTCGCGATCGATGCGGCCTCGCAGGTGGCCGCCTATCGTTCCGATCTGCTCCCCACTCCGCCACGCACCTGGGAGGCGGTGCTGGAGCTGGCGAAGGAGGGCGTCGTGCTCTGGCCGAGCAAGCCGATCGATGCGTTCGCCTCGACCTTCACGCTCACCTCGGGTCTGCAGGGCGCCGACGGCGGCCGGTCCGGTTTCGGTGAGCCCGCCGCCTTTGCGCAGGCCTGGGACCTGCTGGGGCAGTTGCGGGACCTGGTGCCGCCGGAGTGCGCCGCGCAGAACCCGATCCAGGTCGCTGACACGCTCGCCGCCGCGGACCGGTGGGCCTACGCGCCGCTCCTGTACGGCTACAGCAACTACGCGCGGGAGGGCTTCCGGGAGCACCTGGTCCGCTGGACCGATATCCCCGAGATCGACGGCGAACCGCGCGGCTCGATGCTGGGCGGTGCCGGGCTCGCGGTCTCGGCCCGTAGCGCGCACCTCGAGGAGGCGACCGCCTTCGCCACCTGGGTGGCCACCGGTGACGTGCAGCGCGGCGTCTACGCGACCGGCGGCGGCCAGCCCGGGCACGTGCACGCATGGGAGGACGAGGCGCTCAACGCGCTCACGCACGACTTCTTCACCGGCACCCGCCGCACGCTGGAGCTGGCGAGTCTGCGTCCGCAGCACCCCGACTTCATGGCCGTGCAGGATGCCGCGTGCGAGCGGGTGCACCGGGGGTTGGCCGCACGCGAGGCGGCGGCGCCGGTGCTGGCTGATCTTGACGAGATGTTCGCGACTTTGGGAGTGGCAGATGCAGGTCGTTGATCGTTATCTGGAGGACTACGAGGTCGGTGAGGTGCGGCGCACCTTGAGCCGGCAGATCACCGAATCGGATGTGGTGCTGCACGCCGGCCAGAGCGGCGACTTCTTCCCGCACCACATGGATGAGCGGTGGGCGCTCGAGGCCGGGCTGGGCGGGCGTATCGCGCACGGCACGCTGATCATCACGATCGCCGTGGGCATGACCGCCGGCGATGTCAACCCGCAGGCGATGAGCTATGGCTACGACCGGATCCGCTTCATCAAGCCGGTGCACATCGGCGACAGCATCATCGTGCAGGCGGAGATCACCGAAGTCAGCGACCACCCGCGCCGGCCCGAGCTCGGCCGCGTGGATGAACACGTCACCGTGACCAACCAGAACGGGGATACGGTGCTCTCGCTCGTGCACCTGTACGTGGTCAACAAGCGGAGTTGAGAGACGTGATCGACGCCCACCTGCACATCTGGGACCGTTCGCGGTCCCGCTACGCCTGGCTCGATGAGGCCCCGGAGCGGTTGCAGGCCGACCACACGGTCGATGAAGGCTTCGCTGCGCTGTCGCCGTTCGGGGTGGAGCACGCGGTGCTCGTGCAGGCCGATGAGGCGCTCACCGAGACCGACCTGCTGCTCGAGCTCGTGGCGGCCGATCCGCGGCTGCTCGGCGCAGTGGTGTACCTGCCGTTGGAGCAGCCGGATGTGGTCGCGCAGCGGCTACCGGCGCTCGCGGAGGACGCCGGGTTCGTGGGGGTTCGCAACCTCACTCACGACCGCCCGGACCCGGATTGGATCCTCGGCACCGAGCAGCGCCGCGGCGTCGGGCTGATCGAGGCCGCTGGGGTGCCGCTGGACTACGTGGCCGTGCTGCCGCGACACCTGCAGAACTTAGTCACACTGGCACGTGAGCACACAGATCTCATGTTCGTGCTCGACCACCTCGGCAGCCCACCGGTAGGGCCGCCCGACGGCGACTGGTCGCGCTGGCAGGATCAGCTCGCCGAGATCGGTGGGTTGCCCAATGTAGTGGCGAAGGTGTCGGGGATCTACCGGCGCGACGATGCTGGCGCGGCGGTGACACCCGAGCAGATGGACGCGGTGCTCGCGGCAGCGCTCGGAGCGTTCGGCGCCGATCGGTTGCTGCTGGGCAGCGACTGGCCGGTCAGCACGATCTTCTCCGGTGCCGAGGCAACCATGCGCGTGCTGGTGGACGCCGTGGCTGCCCTGCCGGCTGAGCAGGCGGAGGCACTCAGCACCGGCACCGCCACACGTGTGTACGGGCTCGGATCGTGACGTTTCCCGAGCTCGACCCGGACCCGGCCTACCTGGCCGAGCGGCCGAGCAACCCGCTGCCGATCGTGCTGATCGGTGCCGGAGGGATCGCGCGCGATGCGCACCTCCCCGCGTACACGAAGGCCGGCTTCCCCGTGGCCGCCATCGTGGACCGCGATCGCGAGCGAGCTGAGAAGCTTGCGGCGAGCTACGCCATCGAGCACGTCTACGAGGATGTCACCGAGGCGGCGGCGAGGTACGGGACCGAGGTGATCTACGACGTCGCGGTGATGCCGGACGCCTTCACCTCGATCCTGCAGCGGCTACCTGAAGGCGCTGCTGTGCTGCTGCAGAAGCCGCTCGGCTACACGTACGAGCAGGCGACGGCGCTCGCGGCAATCGTGAAGCGGAAGCAGTTGAAGGCTGCCGTGAACACCCAGCTGCGGTTCGCGCCGCACATCGCGGCCGCCCGGGCGCTGATCGCCGAAGGGGCGATCGGCGAGCTGGTGGACCTCGAGGTGCTCGTGCGGGTGGAGACGCGGTGGGAGCTGTTCCCGAGTGTCTTCGGGCTCGAGCGCATGGAGATGCCGATGCACTCGGTCCATTACGTGGATCTGGTGCGCTCCTTCGTGGGGGATCCAAGTGGCGTCTCCGCTGTGACTGTGGGGCACCCCAGCAAGCCGGATCTCGCGAGCACGCGCACCGCCTACCTGCTGCACTACGCCGACCGCCCCCTGCGGGTCAGCATCAGCACCAACCACGACCACACGTTCGGTCCGGAGCATCAGGAGGCCGCCGTTCTCTGGCACGGCACCCAGGGCGCGATCCGCACCCAGCTCGGGCTCCTGCTCGACTACCCCCGCGGCGGCGCTGACCTGTTGGAGCTCAGCCGCGGCTCGGGCTGGGAGGCGATCGAGGTCGAGGGCTCCTGGTTCCCTGACGCCTTCATCGGATGCATGGGCGCGCTGCAGCGCTACGTGACCGGTGAGTCGGACTCGCTTCCGACAGCGGTGACCGATGTGCTCCGCACCATGGCGGTCCTGGAAGCGGCTCACGACGCCAGCACCGCGGGCGGCCACCCGCTGCCGTGATCCGCCTCAGCGGTCGATCGCGTCCAGGTGGAGCATGCGCGCCAGCACGAGGTCGAGCTGATCGTCGCGGAAGATCTTCTTCCAGTCGTCCTTGATGATCGACTCGCGGCCGTAGTCCATCGCGATCAGGCACGCATCGCTGAAGGGGTTGTCGCCGCGTAGTCCGTTCGCCAGCGCCACCTGGGTGTGGCCGAGCAGGATGCTGCGCGCTGCGGCCTCTGGAACCCCGAGCTTCACCGTCTCCTGAAGGGCCTCGTTGAGGAGCCCGCCGATCATGCAGGCGACCGTCTCGACCAGGGTGGGCTCGAGCTGGGCGAGCTGCTTGAGCGTGACCCAGTGGACATCGATGACAGGGGCGTAGATCGCGCGCACCACGGCTTCGACGTTCGCCCGGTCCTGCGGGTCCTCGGACTCCACGGAGGCGATCGCATCCTGCGGCGCGGCGATGCCTCCGAAGGTGTCCGCCCACTCTTCCGGGGTGGAGCGCTGCAGGAACACCGAGGGGTGGCAGGGGTGCGCGCTCGCGTAGACGATGTCCTCCCGCTCGGCGAGCAGGCCCGCGTAGGCGGCGGCGGGGTCGAGCGTGAGCACGATCGTGCCGGGCTTGGCGTGCGGCACCAGGTCGGTCGAGACGGGGCCGAGCGCGCGGTCGGGGACCGCGAGGATGATGACGTCAGCCTTGGCGGCTGCCTCGGTGCCCGGGGTCACGGTGCGGCCCACGGCGGCCAGTGCTTGCTGCCCCGCCTCCGAGGTCTCCACCCACAGCACGCGGTGGTCGGTCTCGATGAGGTTGTCGCCGGCGCGGAAGCCCATCTTGCCGCCGGCGCCGATGAGGGCGATCGTCAGGGTGGTCATGCTCTCTCCTTGAGTACTCGGATGCAGTGGGCGGTCCACTCGCGCTCGCGCTCGCAGCTGGTTCGTGCATCGCCCTGCCACGGCAGCCAGTGCTCCACGATCCGGTTCGGGCCAGGAGCGGCTGCCAGCAGATGGTCGAGCGGCAGCAGCCCTTCGCCGAGTGGGGCGCCGGCGAGGCTGAAGCCGACCCAGCCCTGCGTGCGCGTGAACGCGAAGTCCTTGATGTGCAGGTTGATGGCGTGTGGCGAGGCGAGATCGATCACGTCACGGGGGTGTTCGAGGATCGAGACCGTGTTGGCCGGGTCGAGGCAGATGCCCACGTGCTCGCGGCCCTCGACGAGACGCACGAGATCCGCCGTCGGGATCTTCTCGTAGTTCTCCAGGGCGAGGCGCACTCCGGATTCGGCCAGCTCCGGCGCGACGGCATCCAGCAGGAGCGCTGCCTGGTCCACACCGGTGGTCACCATGGAGCGGATCAGGGTGGCCCCGAGCTCGCGAGCGATCGCCAGATAGCGCCGCACGTGCTCGGTCTCCAGGCCGCGGGTGCCGAGCTCGAGCGTGATCCCGCGCTGATCGGCCACGGAACGAATCGCGGCGAGATCGGCGGTCTCGATGCGGTCGTCATCGCAGATCTGGAAGAGCGAGAGGCCCTGATCGGCGGTGTCGCGCAGGGCGTCCTCGATCGACATGCCTGCGCGGTGGCGCCAGAAGTAGGCGTAGGTGCCAAGACCAATCGTGCCCATCGCGGTCATCCTAGCAACCGGTTGATAGGTTCGAGATCGCGGCTACGCTACCGCCATGCCCGCCTTCCGTGATGACGCGACCGCGGAGATTGCGGCGAGCATCGGGGCGCTCGAGTCGCGGTCCACGGTCGCCACGCGGCTGCTGGAGATCTTCACCACCGGTCAGATCGAACCGGGCACGCGGCTCCCCCCGGAGCGGCAACTCGCTGAGACCCTCGGCGTGGGCAGGTCCGCGGTGCGCGAGGCATTGGCCGCGTTGGAGATGCTGGGGATCGTGACCGTGCGCTCAGGCGCCGGAACCTATCTGCGCGGGCACACCAGCGAGTTGCTGCCGCAGACGCTCAGCTGGGGTCTCGCGCTCGGCGCACGCCAGACCGCTGACTTGATCGAGGTGCGTAGTGCGCTCGAGATCTATGCCGCGCGGGTGGCGGCCACACGCATGGACGAGGCCGCTGTGGCCCGCCTCGGCGAGCATCTGGAGGCGATGCGCGCCGCTCAGCGCGACCTGCCGGCGTTCGTCGAGTCGGATCTGCAGTTCCACCTGGAACTGGCGCGAGGCACTGCCAACGAGGTGCTGCTCGACCTGTTGCAGACGATCCGATCCCTGCTGCGAGTGTGGGCAGACCGGGCTGCACAGACGCAGGCAGAGGCGCAGGAAGCGATCGCGCAGCACGCGGCGGTCGCGGCCGCGATCGGTGCTCGCGACCCCGATGCTGCCGCCTCCGCCATGGCCACGCCCATGCACAGTGCGGCACGCCGGCTCACCGAGCTGACGAGATGAACGGGTGGCCGAGCGAGGCCGAGCGGGTGTGGTCCGGGGCCGAATGGGCTGAGGGACCACTCTGGCTGGCCGCGACCAGGAGCGTCCGAATCAGCGACATCCCGAACAACCGCATCCTCGACATCGATCCCGCCACCGGCGGTATGACCGTGGTCGACGACGCCGCCGAGTACCCCAACGGTCGCACCGGCGACCACGACGGATCGATCCTGCAGTGCAGCCACGGGCGCCGCGCGGTCGAACGAGTGGCGCACGGCGTCACCACCACCGTGGTGTCCACCTGGGGTGGCGGAGTCCGCTTCAACTCACCGAACGACATCGTGGTCGCCGCGGATGGTGCGATCTGGTTCACCGACCCGCCCTACGGCCTGCACTCCTCCGGCCGCGAGGGGCATCCGGGCGAGCAAGAGTACGCAGGCTGTTACGTGTTCCGCTACGCCGATGGCGAGGCGGTGCCGATGATCACCGACATGGTCCACCCCAACGGGCTTGCCTTCTCCCGCGACTTCTCGTTGCTGTACGTGGCCGATTCCGGGCGCACGTGGCACCCAGAGGGGCCACACCACCTACGCGTGTTCGACCTCGCCACCGGTGCCAGCGAGGTGTTCGCCGAGATCGACCCGGGATTTCCCGACGGGTTGCGCGTTGATCCGGATGGCCTGATCTGGACCTCGGCCGGCCGCCAGGTGCGGGTCTACACCCCCGGCGGTGTGCTGGCGCACACGATCGAGCTGCCGGAACGGGTCTCCAACCTCTGCCCCTACCCCGGCGGCTGGTACGTCACGGCCGGTCGCTCGCTGTACCGGGTGGTGCGGTCGAGCTCCGGATGATCAGCTCGGGCGCGGGATCGTCGACAACCTGAGCCGTGTGCGTCTCGGAATCGAGTCCCGCGAGCAGCACATCGACGGCGGTGCCACCGAGCTGCTTCATCGGCAGCCGGACCGTGGTCAACGCGGGTGCGCACGTGATCGCCGGCCAGATGTCGTGGATCGCGATCACGGAGAGATCGTCCGGCACCCGCACGTCCATCTCGGCGGCCTCGGTGATGGCGCCGATACCGGCGTTCACGTTGCCGACCACGAGCGCGGTCGGCGGGTTCTGGCGGCTGAGCAGGATGCGAGCCGCATCGCGCGCTGAACGGTAGGTGTAGCCGAGCGAGGTGGCGTGCTCGCGCCGCAGGCTCAGCCCGGCCTCCGCAAGAGTCTGCTCCACGCCGGCGCGGCGGCGGTCGTTGGTGTCCGATGTGGGCACTCCGCCGAGGTAGCCGATGCTGCGGTGACCCAGCTCGAGCAGGTGGCGCGTGGCGAGGGCACCGGCCGCGACATCGTCGAGCGCGATCGTGGACACCCCGGGCACGGGGCCGGAGTTGATCAGCACGGTGCGCTCAGGGTGCGAGAGCGCGCGGGAGACCAGATCGATCGGTGCGTCGTCACCCTTCTGCAGCAGCACGCCATCCACGAGCCGCTCGCTCAGCAGGCGGGTGAAGCCATCGCTGCCCGGCTGCATCCGCGGGCTCGAGGCCAGCAGCACCGAGTAGTCCTGATCGAGCGCACGCGACTCCACGCCGGCGACGACGTCGGTGAAGGTGGCGTTCGTGACATCCGGCACCACGAGAGCGAGCAGGTGGGTCCGGGATCGCCGCAGCGAGCGTCCCGCTGAGTTCGGCGCGTACCGGAGCAGCCGCGCGGACTCCATCACCCGGTCGCGCGTCTCGGGCCGGATCCGAATCGAGGGGTCGGCGTTGAGCACGCGCGACACCACCGAGACCGACACCCCGGCGTGCCCAGCCACATCGCGGAGAGTCACCATGACCAGGATCGTAATAGCGTAGGCAAGCATCGCGCACAAACGTTTCACCAGGGCGGCCCAGGTGAACTGAGAACAGGAGCCATGCACGTGATCGACAGAGCCGCCGTCGTCGGCCGCCACACCATCAGGTATCAGGAGCCTCGGCCGGAGGCCCCACTCTCTGTCGGCAACGGCGAGTTCGCCGTCACGGTGGACCACACCGGCCTGCAGACCTTCGCCGACCGGTACGAGCGCAACGCGGCCCGGCAGCGCGGCGAGGATGCGATGCCGCTCGGCACGCAGGCGCAGTGGGGCTACCACTGGGCGCCGAACCCGCAGGGGTGGAGGCTCGCAGACACGCTCGAGCCCTACGACAGCCCACGCGGTCCGATCTCCTACCCCACCGCGTACGACTACATGGAGGATCGTGAGCAGTCCGCCGCCTCCGGTCGAGCGGCCGGCTATTACTTCTGGGTCAACCCGCAGCGGCTGCACCTGGCGCGCATCGGGCTGTTGCTCGATGGTGCCGCGCCGGCGTGGGAGCAGGTGGGCGCCGTCGACCAGGAGCACGACCTGTGGACCGGCATCGTGACCAGCCGGTTCGAGGTGGCGGGGGTCCCGGTCGAGGTACGCACCGCCGTCGACCCCGATCGCGACGCGATCGCCTTCACGATCGACTCCACGCTCCTACGCGAGGGGCGACTCGCAGTCGAGGTCGCCTTCCCGCACGTGGAGGAGAGCTTCGAGGCGCCGCCGCTGTGGGATCAGCCGGATGCGCACACGACCGCCTACGGCCGCGAGGGCGCGGCGCACGTATGGGACCGCCGCCTCGATGAGGCCACCTATCAGACCCGCGCCGCGGGCGCGTTCTCCGTCAGCGGCCAGCGGCACCACTGGGTGTTGAGTGCCGACGGCGACCGGCTCAGCGCTGTGGTCGAGTTCGCCCCGGCATTGGGTCGCGAGGCGCTCGCGGACGCGGACGAGGTGCTCGAGCGGTCGGCGCGGGGGTGGGAGTCGTTCTGGCGCAGCGGCGCCGCGCTGGACCTCAGCGGCAGCACCGACGAGCGCGCGCACGAACTCGAGCGGCGCATCGTGCTCTCGCTCTACCAGACCAAGGTGCACTCCTCCGGGTCCACGCCGCCGCAGGAGACCGGGCTGATCTGCAACAGCTGGGGCGGCACCTTCCACCTGGAGATGCACTGGTGGCACGCGGCGCACTTCCCGGTGTGGGGGCGCCCCGAGCTGCTCGAGCGGAGCCTGGCCTGGTACCGCGAGATCCTGCCGGTGGCGCAGCAGATCGCCGCCGACCAGGGCTTCCGTGGCGCGCGCTGGCCCAAGCATGTGGGGCCGGAGGGCATCGAGAGCCCGAACATCATCGGCCCGCTGCTGCTGTGGCAGCAGCCGCACGTGATCAGCTACGCCGAGACGATCCGGATGGGCGCGACGGACCCTGCCGCGGTGCGGGACCGGTACCGCGACCTCGTGGAC
>NZ_JBMDXJ010000230.1:0-1714 GCF_048594945.1 Pseudactinotalea sp.
GAGCCCGGTCCGCCCGTCCTCGCTGTTCTCACTCACGAAGAGTCGCCCATTCGCGTACATCGACTGGACCTCGACTGCGTCGGAGACCGAGGCTTTGAGTTGAGTGAAGAGCGTGACGGAAAGCTGGATCAGGAGTCGCTGGAGGCGGGCTCCGATGTAGGACCGTCGCGGACGTAGGGAGACGTTCGACGGATCGGCCGGCGACTGCCCCGCCCCGAGGCCCGTCCGAGCTCGCCAGTCGTTCGCAGCGAGACGCTCCCTCACCGTGCCTGTGGCCAGATCGCCCGCGGCCACAGGCCAGACGTCTGGGACGGCCTCCGGCCGCTGGACGAGATCGTCGTGAGCCAGTAGCCCGGCGGGGTCAGCCGGGTCCGAGAGCAATCGCCCCGTGACCGGCACCTGCGCTTGACCTGTCTCGATCCGACGCTGCTTCGTTGGTCGGTCTGACCTGGTGCCGTTCTCGAGCAGACGCTTCGCGCCCTGAGGCAGGTGCGCTGAGTGCGACATCGTGGCTCCTTCTCCCGTTAGGCGCCACGTCTCACTCTGCCCCCATCGGGGTACGGCCGCATCGGTAGACCGTACGGAGGTTGCTACCGCGCCGGTTGGAAGGTTGGAGTCGGTCCGTGCAGGAAGTCGTCGGTGACGTCGCGCTTGCTCAGGTACCAGGATCCGTCAATTCGAATGTACGCGTCGTGGTAGGTCCCGCCGCCGCTGACCCAAGCGCCGGCGCGCTCGCCGAAGCCATCCCCCAGCTGCGTCATCACGGTCACATCCGCGACGCCCGTGGCACGGTCACCGTTGATCTCCACGCGGTGGTTCGCAGTCGAGTGGAGCATCGCGGGGAACGCCGCCCACTGCTGCTGGACAGCCTGGCGGATCTGCGCGACGCCAACGAATGAACGCGCCGGCCCGACCTTCCAGATCGCGTCCGGTGCCCACACCGAGTTCCACGTGTCGAGGTCACGGTGGTCAGCACCCCAGCAGTACGTGGCCACCAGATCCCGGATGGCATTGATCGACTCCAGTTGCTCAAGCCGCTGCACGACTGATGCGAGTTCGTCCACGCCATCACCGTAGGCGGGCGCCACCCACCGGGCAGAATCTTCTCGAGCGGTAGCGAAGAGACTGCTTAGAACGGCCGGCCAACAATGCATATCGATCGGCGGGAACGCCACTCGTGCACCATCGCCCTGGTGCAGGACGAGTTCGCCGCAGGCGACGAGACGGCCGGGTGGATCGGCCTCACCCGGCCGGTGGCGGGCTGAGTGAATGACGATGCCTGCTGTGAGACGCGCCGAGCATGCCGACGGTCGCCAACGTCGCCACCAGTGTGTGCGCCGTGCCACCGCCGTCGCCACCGGTGGCTTCTTCATCGGGCTCGATGACACGGGACCGATCCGATTCCGGGACCAAACCGGCTCTTCGCGAACCAGGGTGTAGCAGTCATCGCCTGGTAGGGGTCGAGGTCCTCCGCGGGACCGACGGGCCGCCGCTACTGGGCCGGTAGGCACCCGCCGTCCATGATGTAGCCGCCGAACTCGGCAGTCACCGTCTCGGCATCGACGACGCCGAACACGCAACCGCCGCCGGGGGCGACGACGCCGAAGGCGACCGCGCTCGCACCCGAGCGGGTCTGTGCGGATGCCAGCCCGAGCGACTCCAGCGTGGCGGAGACCCCGCCCTCAGTCGGCGGACCAGCCAAACGGAGGTCCTC
>NZ_JBMDXJ010000231.1:0-2939 GCF_048594945.1 Pseudactinotalea sp.
GCGTCGGCATCGTCCGCATGCAGCACCACGCCCCCACCAGGGCTACGTCGCCAGGCGCACCGCAGAGGGCAAGACCAAAGCCGATATCATCCGCTGCTTGAAGCGACTCCTCGCCCGCGAACTCTGGGCCGCGATGCGACCCATCCGTGACGCCCGACACCACCTCGCCCACGCCGCTTGACAGCTATAGGAGCATCAACGCCCTGGCCGAGTCCACCATCGGGCTGTTCAAGACAGAGCTGATCCGCCGCCGAGGCCCCTGGCGCACCCTGGACGACGTCGAGATCGCGACCCTTGAATGGGTCGACTGGTTCAACAACCACCGCCTGCACACCGAGCTCGGAGACATCCCACCCGCCGAGCACGAGATCAATCACTACCGTCAGATCACAGCGTCGAGGACACTGGAAACCAGAGAACCGATCCTCCACTGAACCCGGGGCGGTTCACATCATCCTTCCCAGGATTGAGAGCCTCCACCAGACCCGGTGCGATTCATGCTGCACCGGGTGAGTTGGCACGGTCCCACCACTTGTAGAACCACGCCAGCGATACCCCCAGCAGCGCGCAGACGACCGTGTGTGGCACCCGGTAGTCGGTCCTCTGGTCAGCGATGAAGAGTGCCACGCTCACTTCGTCGCCTCCTTCACCCACAGGACCACGGATCGATTGAGGACATCACTCTACATCCGCAGCTCGGCAACCTCCGCACGCAGCCGCTTGAGCTCCTCCACGCCATCCTTCGACAGCCCATCACGCCCCTCGGCTGCCTCTCGAGCACGGTTCACCCAGTTACCCAGCGTGCCCTCGTTCACGCCCAGGTCGCGCGCGACCTGCGCGATCGGCTTTCCGGTCTCTTCGACGATCCGGACCGCTCCCTCACGGAACTCCCGGTCGTACTTCTTCCGCTTCTCTGGCATCTGGATCCTCATTGTCGATGCCTCTACGGTCCGGGGGAACCTCAGTCAGGGCGGTCAGCGAGTGCGCTGATCTCACCTGAGCCGCGTGCGATGAGTTGTCCCGGGACGATGATGGTCCGTGCTTCGAGAGGTTCGGTGGCGTTGAGCCGTTCGATGACACATTCACCGCACCGTCGGCCGAGCTCGATGGGGTCTTGGGAGAAGGCGCTGAGGGGCGGGCTCATGACGTCGGCGAGGTCGAGGTCGTCGAACGCGACGTGTGCGATCTGGGCTTCGAGCTCGAGATCGTGGAGCGCTTGGCGTACGCCCATAAGGTCGGAGTTGGATGCTGCGAAGATCGCCGTGGGCCGGCCGGGGCTCTGGAGGAGTTCGCGTGTGCCTTGGCGAACATCGGGAACGCCGCGGTCGTGTTCGAAGGCGAGGAGTGGGGCTTCGTCGTTGGTGATGCCCGCGGACATGAGTGCGCTGCGGTAGCCGGCGAGTCGCTCGCTGATGGGGTGGCCGGTGATGTTCGTCCCGATGAAGGCGATTCTCCGGTGACCGTTCTCGATCATGTGTTCGGTGGCGACGAAGGCGCCCGCGGCGTGATCGGAGGTCACGGTGTCGCAGCCGGGCAGGATCGCCGGGCGGTCCACGTAGACGATCGGCGTCGTCGGATGCACGCGGGGGACGAGAAACGAGTGATCAGCCATCACAGTGATCACGACGAGCGCTGAGACCCGGCGCCGGTAGAACTCGAGCAGCAGCTCGCGTTCGGTGGCTGGTTCACCGTCGGAGCTTCCCGTGAAGAGCATGAGGCCGTGCGGGCGGAGCGCGACCTCGAGGCCTCGGGCGATACCCGCTGAGAACGGGTTCTGGACGGTCTCGACACAGAGCCCGACGGCGCCACCGGCGCCGTTCGGGTTCCGCATCGCCGAGGCGTTGTAGTTGGGTTCGTACCCTAGTTTCTCGACGGCGTCGAGCACCTTCGCCCGCAGTGCCGGGTCGACGTTGCCGTTACCACTGACGACGCGGGAGACGGTCATCGGGCTAACGCCCGCCAGCGCTGCGACGTCCCGCCCCGTCGGGGACGGCCTCCGCTTGCCACTCCTCATGTCCGCATCTGCCTCTCCGCGAGGGACCGATACCTCCAACTCGCCGGCACGGGTGATGTTGAGCGCCGTCGAGTCGCAGACACCCTAACAAACTTCGTCTTGCGTATTCGATGTGATGCGTCTACCGTGTTCAAGGTATCGATACCTCCAACTCGATGAGGAGTAGTTGATGAGTACACGACCCACTGGCCGAGAGCACCGGATCAGTCGCCGCTCGCTGTTGCAGGGAGGGCTCGCCGGTGCGGGGATGCTGGCCATCCCGGGCCTGGCTGCCAGTTGCACGTCCGCAGGTGGGGGCGGCGCCGCGGGCAACGGCATGAGCTTCATGTACTGGGGGTCGTCGTACGAGGACGAGGTGGTGCGCACCATGCTGGACGCCTTCGCCGAGGGGTCCGGCACGCCGATGACTCCGATGTTCACCACCGGCACTGAGCAGCAGTACAACACCAAGCTGAACACGCTGGTCGCGGGCGGCACGCCGCCGGACGTGCTCTACCTGCACGACTACAAGGCCTATGAGCTCGCCGAGAAGAACCTGCTGCTGAACGTGGTGGACTACTTCGACCAGTACCCGAACCTGGAGGAGCGCCTCCCGGGGACGTACTACTTCTGGGACGAGGGCAAGTGCCTTGGCAACCAGACCGGCACGACGGCGAATCTGCTGTATTACAAGAAGGGCTCGTTCGACGACGCGGGCCTGGAGTACCCGCCCGCGGTGGCCGCGGACGCGTGGGACTGGGACACCTTCATCGAACGCGCCGACGCGTTGACCTTCGACTCCAACGGCCGGCACCCGTCGGAGTCGGGCTTCGATCCCAACCGTGTGGAGCAGTTCGGTGTCTCGAACTTCTTCGGCCAGTGGTACCCGTTCGTCGCGGCGAACGGGGGCGATGTCACTGATCCGACCGGCATGGAGTACTGGCTG
>NZ_JBMDXJ010000232.1:0-5510 GCF_048594945.1 Pseudactinotalea sp.
CACGCACACGCGCCGGTTCGATGAGTCCCTATATAAACAGGGGTGGAGTAAGCACAACGTGATGGTTGAAAAACTCATCGATGGCCAACCAGTCTTCCGCACCCGCAGCCACGAGATCGACGTTTTCAAGCTAGGTGAAGATGACTGGTACCCCGGAGTTGCCGTGGAGATGGAGTGGAACAACAAAGACCCCTTCTATCATCGCGACCTGAACAATTTCGCTGGCCTTCATCGCGAAGGGGTGATCGCTGTAGGCGTCATTGCCACCCGTGGGCCAAGCCTTCAAGCCCGCCTTGAACGCTGCACAGCCGCGGGCGAACCGATGGGCAAGTACGGCAGGTCGTCAACGCACTGGGACAAGCTCCTGCCGATGGTGAACCTCGGGGCGGGAGGGGAGTGCCCGCTGTTCTTCGTGGGGATCGAAGACGACCGGGTCTCCGGCTGGCCGGTGGCGTGAAGCACGTCCCTCGCCGGCCGCGTTGCGCATGACGGCGGAACGTGCAAAGATCTACTTAAGAAAGCAGATCTATCACTAGGGGTTGCCCATGCCTGCCGAGCCGTTGCGGGTTAACGACACGATTGCGCCATTGCCCACTATCGACGGCGGCTTCCAGACGGTGATGTCGGACCCGCCCTGGCGCTTCCAAAACCGAACCGGCAAGGTCGCCCCTGAGCACCGGAGACTTGACCGCTACTCCACCCTGGGTTTGGATGAAATCTGCGCGCTCCCCGTCCAGGACATCGTTGCGCCGAATGCCCATCTGTACCTGTGGGTACCGAACGCGCTACTTCCCGACGGAATGCGCGTCATGCAGGAATGGGGGTTCCGATACGTCTCGAACATCGTGTGGGCTAAGCGCCGAAAAGATGGCGGACCAGACGGGCGCGGCGTTGGCTTCTACTTCCGTAACGTGACCGAGTTGATCCTGTTTGGTGTGCGTGGCTCGATGCGCACCCTCCCGCCTGCACGGAGCCAGGTAAACATGATCGAGACGCGTAAACGCGAGCATTCACGCAAGCCAGATGAGCAGTACGACCTGATCGAGCAGTGCTCCCCAGGACCCTACCTGGAAATGTTCTCCCGTAATGCAATGCCCGGATGGACCGCTTGGGGGGATGAATCCGGTACCGACCGAGCGCCCCGAGGAAAGGTTTATCGCGGCTATGCGGGCGGCTCAATCGAGGCCCCGTATCTCGAGCCCCACAGCAGGCTCGATTCCACAACCGAAGCTGAACTCGCCCAGTCAATGAGAAAGCTCTACGAGGGCGGCGCAAGCGTGCGCCAGATCGCAGAAGACTCCGGGTACAGCATCACCCGTGTTCGACGGCTTCTCCATCTCGCGGACACTCCTATTCGCTCACGGGGGCGACAGCCTGCGCACACCACCGACGCGCCGCAGCTCAGCCTCCGATAGCACCAGAGAGCTCCTAGTGGCACGCCCACCGCGGCGTGCCACTAGGAGTTCACGGACCGTCGTTCGATCAGGCGGAGTCTCCGCCGGTTAGGGTCACGGCACAGAACCCGGCGGGCCGGTACAGGTCGAACCCGAACCGGCCCTCTGCACGGATGCGCACCTGGTTGCGGATCGCGTCGTCGTTGATGGTGACGGCGCGGACGTCGAGCCCGTGGACGTGGGGGCGGATCGCCGCGGACCCGGCGGTGACGACGACCGCGGTGCCTTCCGACAGTCCGCGGGTGAGTCGCACCGGGTGACCCCATATCGTGCGCGCCGCCGCGTCGACGGCCCCGCCGAGGTCGAACGCCCCGGAGGTGTTCCGAGTCGTCGCGAGGGTGACCCAGTCGTTCGGATTCATCGCGACGCCCGAGACGGTGTACCCGTCGGACTCGAGCCGGGTCGCGGCGACCGCGATCGATCCGAGGGCGTCGCCGGTGTATTCCTGCTGGAGGACGCCGGTGGTGTTGAGGATGCCGCGGAAGTGCTCGCCGACAATCTTGCCCGGGTCGTCGGCTGCGGTGATGTCCTCGCCGGTGCCGCTGAACACCTCGTCCTCGAGCCGGAGCCGGATGTCCAGCAGCAGTTCGCCCTGGAGGAACCGCACGAGTGCCGGGTAGTCCTGAAGGGTCTGTTCACTGACGGGGCCGGCGACGGTCGCGATCACGCCGAGCCGGTTGGTCACGTCCTCGAACTCGAGCTGGCTGGTCGGCTTGACCTCGCCGGTGCCGACGATCTGTGCGGCCAACGTTCGGCCGGTCGCTCGTCGGTACGTCCATGCCGGCGCGACGGTCGAGACGGCCGGGATGATGTCGAGGACCGTGTCGAACCGGCCACCCTGTGACACCGGGTCCGCATCGATCACGACGGGGATCGTCTGCGCGGTCGTCGTCGGCAGCGCCTTGACCCCGCCGGGACCAGTCGCGGACATGAGCCGGCGGGCGACCATCTCGCCACCGGCCTTCGCCGAGAACACGGTCGGCGCGGACTGGTCCAGCGCCGGCCACTCCGTACCGTCGTCGTCGAGACCGGGCAACTCGTCACCGTTCTGCGGCGCGTACTTGCCGACGCCGGAAATCCAGTCGATGCCGTCCTTCGACTTCGCCGCGCGAGCGAGCTTCTTGTCGAGCTCCTGCACCTCGTTGATCTTTGCGTCGATCAGCGCGGACTCGTTCGCTGTGAGGTCACGGCCCGCGGCCTTCGCCCCGTCGGCGATCGCGCGTGCTTCGGCGAGCGCGTCGGCCCGCTGCTTCTTGAGATTCATCGGTTGCACCCTTCGTGGTGTGAGGGCCGCGATCACGTCGCGAGCGCGGCCGGAATGAGAGGGAGCGCCGCGCCGACCCCTCGAGGGTCACGACTGATGCGCTCCGAGAACACCGCCGCTATGGCGGTCGTCCCGGTTGTTCCGTGTCCCGCGCCTCGCCTCCGACTTACGCCCAACCCGGGTCGCCTCGCCGTTACGTGCACCGACAGGAACAGACTACCTCTATTCGAACGGCTGTTCGATCAGGTTCGGACCGGTTCGCCGCGCGTCCCAGTAGTCCCGGGCACCCGCCGCCGGTACCGTCCACGCCACCGGCACGCGCCGCCCGAGCAAGTCGACGTCGAACCGGATTGGTACCGCGCCCGGGGTCCCCTCAGGTACCTCACCCGGCCCCAGCCCGCCCCCGCTGTTCTCGGGGCGGACCTCAGCCCAGCCGCTCATGACTCGCCCCCTTCCGCCCGGTCCAGCAACGCCCGGCACGCCGCGAGGAACGCACCCTCCGGAGCCGTACTCGCGAGCGCCTGCCGAGCCATACCGGCGAGCGCGCCCATGGCCGCAGGCAGCTCCCGCCCCTCGAGCTCCGAGAGCGTCAACGAGGCCGTGTCCTCGTCGCCGCGCCACGCCGACTCGAGGAACGTCACCATCAGCCGGTTCACCGCGATGTGCTCACCCAGACTCAGCGGCTCCGGCACCGCACCCTCCGGCCCGCTCATCGCACACCCCGCCCGTACCCGAGGCGCGGCCGCGCGAGTCCCGACGGATCACCCGCCCGCCAGACCACCCCGCACGACGGGCACCGCTGCACCAGCGACGACCCGACACCACGCCGCCGCGCCTCAGCCGTACCCCACCGCGGCCGATCACACTCCGCCCGATGCCTGATCCCGAACCCGTCCACCTTCACGCCGTCCTCCTGTTCCGACCCCGGCCCTTCGCCGGGAGCTTCGTCCTGTCCACACGCCAGCCGACCCGACCCGTCACCGGATCGACCCGCCTCACCAGATGGGGCCGGCACATCGGACACGGCGCAGACCGCCCCCGCGCATCCCGCCCGACCCAGCCGTCTTCGCACCCATGCGCGCCGTCACCGAGCCCCGCAGCGGGCAGCCCTCGCGACGTCCGGTCGTCATCCGGCGGCGGCAGCACCCGGGCGCTCATCGGATCGCGTCCAGACACTCGCCGGTGCATTCATCCGCACCGCACTCCGGACACGCCCCTTCGGCATCCGCCAGCACCTGCCCCGGCAGACCAGAGCCTGGAACACGAGCCGGTTCCCACTGCACAGAAACGGCTTCCGTCACATCGCTTACATCAATGCCCGTAACGTCCCGGCCTGTCCCGTCCCGTCCCGACCCGATGTCACGCGTGACTTCACCAGTGACCTCAGCCGTGACTGCCTCGTCGGGCCGAGAGACGGGGGCCTGATCGCAGTTCTCTGGGAGGCACGTGCTGTGATCCCCGGCCTTGTGCGCGCGCTCGCGACGCTTCCGCAGCTTCGCCGCTTTCGACGCCTGCCGCACCGACGGGGGCGGGATGTGGTCATCGATCCTCACGACCTTTACGTCGTTGCCGGGGAGCTCGAGCAACAACCCGGTACTCCGCAGGACGGCTAGCGCCGCCTCGGGGTCGTCGACGTCCGAGCATCGGCGCGCATCCGCTCGCTTCATCACTCCGTCGATCCGCTCCGTTCGGGAACAGAACTGGATCATGGCGAGGTAGTGCCAGCGAGCCGCGAGGTCGAGCACGGCGAGCTCCGGCATGTCCGTCCAGGCGTCGTCGAGTCGCGTCCAACTCATGCCGAACCACCCCAGATCGGCCCGCCGACGGTAGACTCGGGGGTGAGTTCATGACCCGATTCCTGCCGGGTGGAGGCCGTCCCGTTCACCGCGGGGCGGCCTTCGTACTTCCCGATGTTCACCGGGCACCACAGGCCCGGCCCGCACTGATGATCGCGCTCAGGCGGTCGCGCTGCTCAGCAGTCAGCGGCGGGGCCTCAGCCACCACCTTCTCGACGTAGGCCGCAATCTTCGCCGCCGCCAGGTCCCGGCGGGCATCTTCGGCCGCCCCATCGTCCCCGCGCCGAGTCGCATTCCCGAGCGCGGACCGTGCTTTCAACACCTCAGACATGAAAGAACTCCCAGGTGAAAGGCGCAATGCGCCTATGTCACCGGGAGCTCGAGAGTGCTACTTCCGCCGATCGGCGGCCCTGTATGTGCCGGGTATGCGTTCCCGGGAGGACGTGGCCACACTCTACCCCAGCCCTATCGGCCAGGGACTACCCCCACCACGCGATCGCCGCCACATGACGACGGCCGCCCGCCTTCGCGACCCGGTGAGCCTCGAGGGCGCGCACAGTACTCTCGAGCACCGATGAGCATGACCGACCACCGGACCGACCGCACTCACGGCAGCTCATTCGCCACCGGTCGACCCCTTCGACATCATCGAACGGACCAGCGGCCTCGCTATCCCGCTCCGTATCCCGCACCTCGAGCTCGATCCCGCCCCGTGTGTCGAACTCGAGGCGCGCGACGTCATCGAGCAGGGCGAGCCGGACGCGCGTCTTCTTGCCCGCGTCGTGTCCGTGGCACGAGACCGCGACCCAGCCCGAACGACCGCGCTCGTCGACGAGCCCCGCGGCGATCGAGCGCAACCCGTCCGACAGCGGGAAGTCACGAAACGCATCGACCCCCCGGTATCCCCGCATCGCCCTCACCTTCGAGGTCGCGGTCTCTTCCCAGTCCGTGCTCATGCCTCGACCGTCTTCCACTCGACCGGCACCGTGTCCGGAT
>NZ_JBMDXJ010000233.1:0-37650 GCF_048594945.1 Pseudactinotalea sp.
TGAGTCCCTCGAACCGGTCGAGCGCGTACCCGGCCGCCATCTCCCCGGATTCGGGCGCGAGACCGGGCTGGGCGACCGGGCCGGCGTCGTAGCCGAAGAACGCGTCGAGGAGCCTCGTGAAGGCATCGGGACCGCCCGCGAGCTCGATGCGGGCCGCCATGTCGTGAAGCAGCCGGAACGAGTAGTTCCACTTGCCGCCCTCGTAGAACGTGGAGTCCCGCAGCAGGCCGGTCGTCGGGTCGAAGGCGTTGCGCCAGCCTGCGGACAGCGCGGTCAGCTCATCGGCGAGCGCGTCGTCGCCCACGGCACGTGCCACCGCTGCCGTGCACCAGTAGCCGAGGGCGAGGTCGAGCGTGTGGCTGATCGGCTCGGCGCGGCCATGGAGCAGGTAGTCCTCGCCGTACGTCCGGCGCAGATCGGCCTGCATGTGCACGAGGGCCCAGTCCCAGTCGATGCCGGGAACGCCCAGGCGGCACAGGTCCGCGAGAAACGTGTGCGCCAGCGCGCTCGCCTGGCGGCTGAACCGGTCGGCGCCGCGGGCCATCCGGTACCCGATCGGGAAGTTGCCCTCTTCCTCGCAGATGTGCAGCAGCGCGTTGGCGATCTCGACCGCACGCTCGGGCTGCAGCGCCGTCAGCAGGGGCAGCTGTGTGCGGTAGATGTCCCACATCGTGCAGAGGTCGAACACGAACGGACCGTCACCGGGCCAGAACGGGCTCTCGTCCTCGGCGAGGCATGGCTTGATCAACGAGTGGTAGAGCGCCGTCGCCATCACGGTGCGCCGGCTCGGGTCGGGGCTCTCGACGGCGACCGCGTCCAGCTCGGTCCGCCAGGTCGCCGCTGTCGCGGCTCGGCGTCGTTCGAAGCCGCCGACGGCGCAGGCTCCGTCGGTCTCGAGGTTCGCCCTGGCCTGGTCGACTCCGCGCAGGCTGAAGCCGATCCGCAGCTCCACGGTCTGGCCGGCCACCGTGGGACCGGCCCACATGACTCCGAACTCGCGCAACGTCGTCGGGCGGATCGAGTCGAAGTCGAGGCGGGAGCCGCCGGGCATGAGGCGCCGGTCGTACCAGAGCATCTGCCGCCACCCCGGTGCCTCGCACTCGATGTGCACCGCCAGCGGCGCGCCCTCGACCACGATCTCGCCCTGCGCCGTTCCGTGGCCGAGCACGCCGAGGTGCGCGCGCAGCGGGACCGTCTCGCCGTGGGGGATGGCGAGGCCACCGAGCGAGAGGTCGACGACCACCCGTGCGTCGCGGTGCTCGGCGAACGTGTAGCGGTGCACCGCCGACTTGGGGCCGACGCTGATCTCGGCGGTGATCCCGGAGGCCAAGGTGGCGCGGTAGCAGCCGGGCTCGGCGTGCTCGTCGGTGATCTCCCAGCTGGTCCCGAGGTCGTCCAGCGGCAGCGTCATCGGGGTGACCCGGACGTAGTTGTAGTACTTGCGGATCGCGCCGGTGCCGGACTGCTGGAAGTGGGTGAAGCCCGAGGCGACCTTGCGATCGTGGATGATCGGCGGCAGGCCCTCGGTCGAGAGTCCGTAGCACCCGTACCCGGTGGGGTAACCGCCGGAGTAGGCGCATGCCGAGACCATCCCGAGCGGATAGCACGCGCCCGGGTGGGTGTTGCCGACCTGTGGCTTCGGCCACCACCAGGTCGCGGCGAGCCCGCTTCTCGGCGGGAGGGCGGTGGCCTCCGTGCCGATGAACGGATCGACGTCTGCGTACATGGCTCGACGCTAGGGAGCGCCCGTGTCCGCGGCGTTTCCGGCGGGTCACGGACGGGCTAACGCCTCGGTTCGCTCGTCGGGACGCCGGCCTCCACGTGCTCGTGGAACGAGTCGCACGCTCGAACGCGTGGCAACCGGTTGCGGCGCCCCGCTCGGGGTATCGAGTGTGCGATTCGTTCCAGCTGGACGGGACTCCTCCAGGGCGCCGGAAAGGTCCGTACGTGCGAATGTCAGGACAAATCTTGACCGACGGTGATCCCGGTGTTAGCGTTCACGCGGTAAACGCCTTCCAGGCATCCAGCGCGCGTCGCGTCGGTCGGCCGCGTCTCAGAGAAGAGGCCTACATGAGCACAACTTTCAGCCGCCGTCAGCTCTTGCTCGGCGGCCTTTCCGGCGCCGCGGTGATCGGCCTCACGGCAGCCTGCGGCAGCGACAACTCCGGCGGCGGATCGACCGACCCGGCCGAGGTCGGCACGCTCCAGTTCTTCCTCTCCGGCGACGCCAACCAAGGCGGCGGCTTCGCCGCGCTGGCGGCCAAGTACAAGGAGGAGACCGGCATCACGGTCGAGATCGTGGACGTCGCGAACGACGACCTCACCACCCGGCTCAAGAACGCCGCACAAGCCAACGACCTGCCCGCGCTCGCGCGCGTGGGCGCCGTCGACCCCGTGTGGAAGAACGCGACGATGGACCTGGCGGAGATCCAGTCGGCCCACAACGTGATGACCGACCTGTCCACACAGGACGAGGACGGCAAGGTGATGTCCCTGCCAACCGATGTGACCGCGGCGGGGCTGTTCATCAATCAGTCGCTCTTCGACGAGGCCGGCGTGGAGTTCCCCACCGACCCCGAGGGCGAGGTGTGGTCATGGGACGACTTCGTGGCCGCCGTCAAGCAGGTGCAGCAGGCCACCGGCGCGTCCTACGGCATGGCCATGGACCGCAGCTCGCATCGGCTCAAGGGCTTCATGTACGAGTTCGGCTCCACCCTGTGGCAGCCGGATGGCAGCGGCACCTTCACCACCAACGACGCCACCAAGACCGCGCTCGAGTACTTCTACGGGCTCAACGACGACAGCTTCATGCCGCGCTCGGTGTGGCTGAGCGAGGCCGATGGCAACGCGCTGTTCAAGAGCGGCGACGTGGTGGCCTACTACTCCGGGTCCTGGCAGATCGCCGACTTCGCGGTCAACATCGCCGACTTCGAGTGGGCCACGGTGCCCACCCCGCGGCAGCCCACCCGGGCTGTCCAGTTCGGCAACGCGGCCTCGATCGTGGTCTTCGAGGGCACCGGTCAGGACCAGGCGGCGTACGACTTCGTGAACTGGCTGTTCACCAAGGAGAACTACGACGAGCTCGCCACGACCTCCGGTTTCCTGCCTGCGGTCGAGGGTGCCGATGTCGACTACGGCGACCAACAGGCGGCATTCGACCTCTACAACGCCGAGATCGCCGGGTCCGACCCGATCGTCACCCAGATCAAGCAGATGGAGCTGGGCTTCGAGGTGGCGGGCATCAGCGTCGACGGCGACCCGCTGCGCGACAACGTGATCCGTTATCTCAACGACGAGATCAGCATCGACGAGTGCCTCACCATCATCGGTGAGCAGATGACCGAGGCGTTCGGCTCCGCCAGCTGAGACCGACACGGTGCGCCCCGACGGTTCGGGGCGCACCGTCTCTCGTAGGGAGGAGGCAGAGATGGTCCAGGAATCACAAGCGGCCGCCGCACCGGCGCCCGCAGCCCGCCGCCGCAGGCTCCGGCGCCCCGGGCAGACACTCGCGCCGTTGCTGTTCATCTCGGTGGCCGTGGTGCTGTTCGCGGTGTTCTTCGTGGGCCCCGGTTCGCTGGGGCTGTACTACTCGTTCACCGAGTACACCGGTGTGGGCGACCCCGAGTTCATCGGACTGGCCAACTACGAGAAGCTGTTCGGCGACGACCAGTTCTACGCCTCGATCGCGCGGACGGTCCTCTACACGGCGCTCGCGGTGCCCTTCGGCTACTGCGTAGCGCTCGGGATCGCACTCCTGCTGACCTCGGCGGCCACCCGCTTCCGCTCGGCCGCTCGCGTGATCTTCTTCGTGCCGTGGCTGATCTCACCCATCGTCACCGGTGTCATCTGGCGGTGGATGTTCGGGGAGAACTTCGGGCTGATCAACTACGTGCTGACCGTGGTCAACCTGCCACGGCAGCAGTGGGAGACGAACGGCAATCTCGCGCTCACCGTGGTGATCCTTGCGGGCGCCTGGGCCGGCACCGCGTTCGCGATGCTGCTGTTCATCGCCGCGCTGCGCAACATCCCGAAGTCCTACCTCGAGGCCGCCGAGATCGACGGGGCATCCGGCCCGCAGCGATTCTTCCGGATCACGCTGCCGCTGCTGCGGCCGACCTCGTTCATGGTGATCCTGCTGGGCACGCTGGGCGCCATGAAGGAGTTCGCGATGGTGCAGGCGCTCAACGGCGGCGGGCCCGGCACTCAGAACATGTTCATCGTCCAGTACATCTACCAGACCGGCTTCCAACGAGCCCAGATCGGGTACGCCAGCGCGGTGTCGATGGTGCTCATGGTGATCCTCATCGTGATCGCGCTGATTCAGATGCGCTTCGACCGGCGGGAGGACCTGGCATGAGGATCCGTGGCGTCAACCTTGGGCTCACCGCGCTGCTGGTGCTGCTCGCCGTGGTGTTCGCATTCCCGATGCTGTGGTTCCTGCTCAGCTCCTTCAAGCCGGGCAGCGAGCTGTTCAGCCTGCCGCTCTCGCTGTTCCCGAAGACGTGGACCGCCTCCGGGTACGAGACCGCGTGGACGCGGTTCGACTTCTGGCGCTACTTCGCCAACACCGGAACAGTCGCGATCATCACCACCGCGCTCACGGTGATCGTCTCCGCGATGACCGGCTATGCGTTCGCGAAGTACAAGGCGTGGTGGTTGCAGGCGTTCTTCATCTGCATCCTCATCACCACGATGCTGCCGACCGAGGTCATCATGCCCTCGACGTTCGCCATCATCCGCGACCTCGGCTTGTACAACAGCCTCGCGGGGATCATCGTGCCCTCGATCATCACGGCCACCGGCATCTTCATGTTCCGGCAGTACTTCCGCACCGTGCCGGACGAGCTGCTGGAGGCGGCGCGGATCGACGGCGTGGGCGAGTTTCGCGCGTTCTTCCAGATCATGCTGCCGATCGCGAGGCCGATCGCGGTGGTGCTCGCGATCTTCTCCTTCCAGTGGCGCTGGAACGACTACATCTGGCCGCTGATCGTGCTGAACGACCCGAACAAGTACACGCTGCAGATCGCGTTGCGCTCGATCGTCGGTGCGGACAACATCGACTGGTCGGTGCTGCTGTCCGCGTCGGTGATCTCGCTGATTCCGATGATCATCCTGTTCATCATCTTCCAGAGGCAGATCATGAGCGCTGACATCAACTCCGGGCTGAAGGACTGATGGGTTTCACCGACCGGATGGCCGACCTCGCCGAGACCTGGTGGGAGACGGAGTCCACGGCACCAGCCCTGGGCCACCGCGCCCTGATGCGACTCGTGGCCGCCGCCATCGCGCTTGAGGTGGTCCGGCCCGAGGCGAGCTCGCCGACCCGGCTGGCCACCGCCGTCGGGTTCGCCGATCGGCTCGCCGCCCTGCAGGGAGCCGATGGCCTCTTCTCCTCCGACGGCAACCTGCACTCGCCACCGGACAGCGCCTTCACGCTCAACGACGTGGGCATCGCGCTCGCGTTGCTGCCGCGGGCGACTGCGGTCGAGGCCGCGCACCTGGACCAGCGGCTGCGGCAGGTCGCCACGCGCGCAGTGCCTGCCCTGGTGGCCGGGGGAGTGCACACCCCGAACCACAGGTGGGAGATCAGCGCAGCGTTGGTCCGGTTGCGCGAGCTCGATGATCGCGCGGTACCCCGCGCGGAGCAGTGGCTCGCCGAGGGCATCGACGTCGACACGGATGGCATCTACTCCGAGCGCAGCGCCAACTACGCGGCCTTCGTGAGCAACCCTTGCCTGCTGGTGATCGGTGATGCGCTCGGGCGAGCCGACCTCGTGGAGATCGTACACCGGAACCTGCACACGCAGCTCGATCTGACCGACGCCGACGGCGTGGTCGAGACCGTGTTCTCCCGGCGACAGGACCAGGGCGGCGAGATCCCGCTGGCCGCGTTCCACACCCAGCTCCGCCGGTTCGCAGCGAGTGGGTGCGAGGTTTGCGCGGAGGGTGCGGCACGGTCGGAACCCGCCGCCGGCCCGCTCGCGGCGATCGCGCTGATCGAGTCTGCGAGCGAGCCCACCTTGGCGGCAGAGCTTCCGCAGGCCACTCCGCGGCAGCCGGTCGCGAGGCACTTCGCCGACGTCGGCCTGCTGGTGGCAGAACAGGGTGGGCAGCGTGCCGTGGTCTACGGCGGCTCCGACGTGCCACACGTGGGTCGCGTCGGTTCCGGGCTGGCGGGCAACCCGACGTTCCTGCGATTTCGCTCCGGTGCGGCAGCGGTGAGATCGGTGCGGCTGTCGCGGGTGTTCTTCGGGCTCGGCCCGTTCCGGGCCTCTGAGCTGGTTGTCGACGACGGCGGGGCTCGCCTTCGCGAGTCGGTCGCGGCCCGGTACTACCAGCCGTTGGGTGAGTCGGGGCTCCGACGCGACGGCGCCTACCGGCTGGTCGATGATGGCCGCTTCACCGCCTCGATGGCCTTCGACGAGCGGGAGAGTGACGAGGTCCGGCTCACCACGGACGTCACGGTGATGCCCGTGGCCGACGGGCTGGAGGTGGCGTTCGAGATCGCCGGCGCGCAGGCACCGTGGTCGCTCGAGATCTCGCTCGGCGACGGTGAGCTGAACGGGATCGAGCAGGCCGCGGACCAGACCTACCGCATGACCGGACGGCGAGCCGAGCTACGGAACGGGAGCGACGCCGTCGTGATCGAGACCTCACTCGACCCCGACCCCGAGGTGCCCGGCTTCTACGCACCAGGCGAGGCCTTCACGTTCCTCGGCGGCACCGACGCGCTCGGCGGCCCGCGCCTCTACCTCTCCTGCACCGCCCCGACCACCTGGACGCTGACGCTGCGATCGGCCTGACGATGGTGCAGCACCGAGACCCAGGACGTTCCTGGTGATCGGTCGGCGGACACCGTGCTGGAGCGGTCGGCGTGCCCTGCCTGATCAGCCGATCGTCGCGATCTGTCCAGCAACGCCTCAGATCACAGGCCAGGCGGGCCGGGGATCGATGCCGATCTTCGCGAGGATCTTACGGTCCGTGGCCTCGACCTCGTCGCGAAGGGCATCTTCGTCGACGATCGTGCTCTTCTTGTTCTCGAGGACCACGCGCCCGCCGATCAGCACCGTGTCCACCGAGTGGCCGGTGACCCCGTACGTGAGGTTGGCGATCGGGTTGTGCAGCGGGCGCCAGTCGTAGTCGTTGGTATCGAAGACGACCACGTCCGCCTCCTTGCCGACCTCGAGCGAGCCCGTCACGTCGTCGAACCTCAGTGCACGCGCACCGCCCAGTGTCCCGAGCTCCACAGCGGTCTCCGCGCTCACCGCACCCGGGTCCTGCCGTGCGTCGCGCGAGAGGAGAGCGGCGAGGTAGATCGCACGACAGATGTCCTGATGGTTCGAGCAGTTCTCCGCGTCGGTACCCAGCCCCATAGGGACCCCGGCCGCGATCAGCTCTGGCCACTTCCCGAACTGGGTCGTGCCCTTCGCGAGCTTGAGCGCAGTCGAGGGGTTCTGCGAGATCGTTGCGCCGGAGTCCGCGATCGCGGCGACGTCGTCGAGGTCGAGGCTCGTGACATGGTTCAGCAGCGTGTACGGGTTGAGGGCGCCGATGGCGGCTGTGTGCTGGATGGGGCGCTGACCGTACGCAGCCAGCTCCAGCTGGACCTCTCGCTCGCTCGTGGACTTGTGCTGGACCGCGAGGGTCTGGGTCTCCTCGGCGAGCCGCGCTGCGGCGACGGACAGGCGGTCGGAGCAGGTTCCGACACCCTCGATCGTGACAGCCGGCCGGATGCGGTCGTTGCCGAAGGCCTGCACCACCTCGAGGCCTTCCTCGAGGCGCTTGATCGCGTCCTCGGTCGAGAGGTTCAGCCAGTCGGGCAGATCGGTCGATCCGGCCGAGCCCTGCTGGTCCCAGGTCCACAGGCCGATACGTGCCCGCATGCCGGAGTCGGCAATCGCCGGCAGCACGGCGTCGATGTGGTTGCAACCGGGCTCTTCGAACAGGGTGGTCCCGTTGCGGATCATCTCGGCGGTGGCGTGCCGGGCGTAGACGTTCATGTCTTCGGGCTCGAGCGACGAGAAGGAGGGGTAGATGAAACGCCGCAGCGACTCCAGGGTGGAGCCCCCTTCGGGCATCGCCCCCTTCGCGCAGCAGAGCAGGTGGCGGTGACCGTTGGCCATCCCCGGCAGCACCACGGCGTCCGGTCGGTCGATCCGCTCGAGGGCACGGTAGGTCGCGTCGACATCGGCACGTTTGCCGATGGCGACGATCGTGCTTCCGGTGATGGCCAGGGCGCCGTCCCTGATGATGCGGCGGTCGGTGTCGACGGTGATCACCCAGCCGGCGGAGATGATGCGGTCGCACGGCGTCGGCTCGGTCTGTGGCTGTGGCTGGTTCATCGGTCTCCTCGTGGGGTGGGACGGGTGGGGGACGGGAAAGCTGACCGGCAGGTCACTCCTGCTCGGCGGCCTCCCACAACTGGGTCGTGAGCTCGGCGTAGACGCTGCGGACGTGTCGCCGGCATGCCTGCTCGGCTGCTTCCGGGTCTCTCATGACGACCGCCTGCAGGATGGCGACGTGCTCGGCGAGGGAGGCTTGCTGGCGCCCCGGTGCCCGGAACGTGAGGCGTCCGAAGAGGCGTAGCTGTGCTTCGAGGTCGGCCAGCAAGGCCTCGATGCGATGCCCTGATGCGTGCTGATGCAGGATCGTGTCGAAGTCCTCGAGCAGCTGGGCGACCTGATCGACCTCACCGTTGTCGATGGCACGCTGCGTAGCGCGGACGTTCGCCCGCATCCGCTCTTCGCTCTCATCCGTGGCGCTGCGCGCGGCCACCCGGGCGCAGAAGCCCTCGAGCAGCTCCCTCAGCTCGTAGAGCTCGCGCAGGTCCGTGCGCGAGATGGTCCGCACCACCGCCCCGCGGTAGGGCGCGATGCTCACGAGCTTCTCGGTCTCCATGCGCACCAGTGCTTCGCGGATCGGAGTCTTCGAGACCCCCATGCGCTCGGCGAGGTCACGCTCGCGCAGGTGCGTGCCGGGCGGAAGCTCGTGATCCACGATCGCCTGCACCAGCCGTTGGTAGACCATCGCCTTGATCTGCGGCCGCTCGGCGTCGTGCAGCCCGGCGAGTCGCAGGTCGGGCAGCGGTGTGCGGCTGGGCGCGGGGTCGGCCTCGGCGGAGCTGTGTGTGCTGCCCGCGACGCGGTCCTGATCCATCGTGCGCACCCCTTCGGTCGAAAATAAGATCTCAAAATTGCCACGAGGTGGACCTCGTTGATGAAGAATCATGCCGTCCGAACCCATTTGAGCCAAGCGTACGAATGTAACCGTTGCGTTAATGCTGGTCACAGCCCCTTGACGGTGAGGGAGTGTCGGTCGCAACGTTGGGTCCCACGGCAGCAGATGAGATCTCAAACGGAGGAGCAGGCCATGTTCGGAGCGTCAAAGCGCACATCGATCGTGAAGGGAGCCGCCGTCCTGGTGAGCGGAGGGCTGCTGCTCTCGGCGTGCGCCGGGTCAGGCGATGACGGCACGGATCCGGGCGGCGACGACGCCGAAGGCATCCGCGTCGGGGTGGTGCTCGCCGGTCCCAGGAACGACGGCGCCTTCTACCAGTCCTACCTCGACGGCGTGATCGCTCATGAGGAGGACTACTCGCTCGAGATCTCGGTCGTCGACAACGTCGAGGACCCCCAGGCCGCGATCGACGCGTTCACCAACCTGGCGACCGACAACGACCTGATCATCGCCGGGGGCAGCGCCCTGGTGCCGGCCGGCAACACGGTCGCACCGCAGTTCCCCGACGTCCACTTCGTGATGTCGGGCGTGGTCACCGAGGGTGTGGCGAATCTCCACACCTACGCCACGCGACAGGGCGTTCCGGCGTACGTCGCAGGGGTCATCGCGGCGGAGCTCTCGAGCAGCGGAGTCGTCGGGTATGTCGGCGGCGCAGATATCCCACCGAACGCGCAGTCGCTCGTGGACTTCGAGGCCGGTGCCCTCGCCGGCGACGCCGGCATCGAGGTCGTGTCGACGACCGTGGGGTCGTTCTCGGACGCCGCGGCCGCCAAAGAGGCCACAGCGGCACAGATCGCCAACGGAGCCGATGTGATCTACGCCTTCCAGGACGCAGGCCTGCCCGGTGTGCTCGATGCCATCGAGGAGTCCGGGAACCAGATCCCGGTCTTCAACCCCACCACCGACCGGTGCGAGGAGTCGGAGCACCTGGCGGGATACGCCTACCAGAACACCACGGTGATGGTCTCGGAGATCGTCGAGAACTACGTCGCCGGGGAGCTCCCGTCGGAACCACGCTTCTACGCCCTCGAGGACCCGAACATCCAGGCTCTGCGCCTCTGCCCGGCCTTCGACGAGTACGAGGACCTCGCCCAGGAGACGACGGATGCCATCAACAGCGGCAGCATCACGATGCCCGAGGGCGGATGACGCATGCGGCAGAACGCTTCAGGGGCGCCGGCGCTCGCGGTCGAGAACGTCACGGTGAGCTACGGAGCGCTTCGGGCGAACGACGACGTGAGCCTGACGGTGGGTGCCGGCGAGGTCGTCGCACTGCTCGGCGAGAACGGTGCCGGCAAGTCGACGCTCGTGAAGGCTCTGGCCGGCGTGGTGCGGCCCGACAGCGGTGGTGTGAGCGTCGCAGGTGCACCGCTGCGTCTGGGTGACCCGGTCCGGTCCCGCAAGATCGGCATCGGCGTCGTGCACCAGCACTTCATGCTGGTGCCGGACATGACGGTCGCCGAGAACGTGGTCCTCAGTCGAGGGTTCGACGGCGGTCGGGGAGTGGACCTGGACGGCGTCGGGCGCGAGATCCACGAGCTCGGCTCGCGGCTCGGTCTCGAGGTGCGCACCGATGTGGTGGTCGATCGCCTGCCGGTCGGTGAGCGTCAGCGCGTCGAGATCCTCAAGACGCTGCTGCTGCAACCCCACGTCCTGGTGCTGGACGAGCCCAGCGCCGTGCTGACACCGGGCGAGTGGGCACGGCTCGCGGAGGTGATCCGCGATCTTGCCGCGAACGGCTATGCGATCGTGCTGATCACCCACAAGCTGGCCGAGATCATGGACATCGCCGACCGGTGCGTGGTCATGCGTGGCGGGCAGGTGGTGGGCGATGTCACCGTGGCCCACAGCTCAGCCCGCGAGCTCGCCGAGCTGATGGTCGGCCGCGACGTCGACCTCGCGCCGGCGCGCGCCGATGTCGACGCCGGCCCGACGGTCCTTCGTGTCAGCGGGCTGTCGCTGCTCGGGTTCCGTGGGCAGCGCGATCTCGGCCCGGTCGACCTGTGCGTCGCCGGTGGCGAGATCCTCGGCATCGCGGGTGTCGAGGGAAACGGGCAGGCTGAGCTCGCCGAGATGCTCGCCGGGCAACGTGAGTCGTCGTCGGGCTCGATCGAGGTCCGTACCCGAGCCGGTGAGGCGGGCGGCACCATCGGCGTGGTCTCCGAGGACCGCCACAAGGATGCGCTTGCGTTGCCGCTGAGCGTCGAGGACAACCTCATGATGCGGACGATCTCGCAGTCCAGGTTCCACCGGCACGGCGTGCTCCGCAGGCGGGCGATCCGCGAGCACTGCGGTGACCTGGTGGGCAGATTCGACATCCGGACCTCGAGCACTGAGACGTCGCTCTCCCAGCTCTCCGGCGGGAACCAGCAGAAGGTGGTCCTCGCGCGCGAGCTCGAGGACCATCCGGATCTGCTGATCGCCTCGCAGCCGACTCGAGGGCTGGACGTGGGTGCGATCGAGTTCGTGCACGCCCAGATCAACGAGCACAAGCGGTCCGGCGGAGCCACGGTTCTCATCTCGGCCGAGCTGGAGGAGGTCCTCGGCATGTCGGACCGCGTCGCCGTGATGTCCGACGGCCAGATCGTCGACGTGCTGCCCGCGAGCGAGGCGACCCGCGAGGTCGTCGGTCGGTTGATGGCCGGAGCGGCCGAGGAGGTGGCATGAGGAGCGCCAGAGGTGCGCGCGCGGTCGCGCTGCTGAGGGGCGCGACCGTCAGTGTCGCCGCCGTCGTGCTGGCCGTCGGCGTGTCCTTTCTCGTCATCGCCCGGACCGGCGTCCCGGTCGAGGACGCCGCTGCAGCGATGTGGGACGGGGCGTTCGGCAGCCCGGCTCAGACCGCGGCAGCGCTGACCAAGGCCGTGCCCCTGTGCCTGGCCGCCCTCGGATGGGTGATCGCGAGCCGTGCTGACCGGATCAACGTCGGCATGGAGGGACAGATCTTGGCAGGAGGTGTCTGCGCTGGACTCGTCGGGCTCGGCCTGCACGGACTCCCGATGGCCGTCCATCTGCCGCTCGCCGTTCTCGCCGGTGCGCTGGGCGGTGTCGCGCTCGGCGCGATCGCCGCGTGGCTCTGGGCGGCGCGAGGCGTCAACGACTTCATCGCCACGCTGCTGCTCGGGCTCATCATGGTGCAGGTCGTCGGCTGGCTGGTGAACGGTCCGATCGAGGAGCCCACCGGCACGCTCGGCCAGAGCGCGCCGGTGGCCGACACCGCTCGCTGGCCGGTCATGGTCGAGGGCACGATCCTGCGCTCCGACATCGTGCTGGCCGTCCTCGTGGTCGCCGCGACCGCCTTCGTCCTCGCCCGCACGGTGCCGGGCTACCGGCTACGCCTCACGGGAGCCAACCCCGCAGCAGCAGCAGCGACCGGCACGCGCCCCAAGAAGGTCGGCGTGCTCGCCCTCTGCGTGTCGGCTGCCGTCGCAGGGCTGGCCGGCTCGTCACTGGTGCTGGCCTCTCCCGCCGGCAACGTGGCACCGGGCTTCTCGGCCGGCTACGGATACGACGGCATCGCTGTTGCGCTGCTGGCACGGAACAACCCGATCGCCTGCATCCCCGCGGCTCTCCTGCTGGCGTTCCTTCGCCAAGGAGGTGGACTGCTGGAGGCACGCGAAGGCATCTCCTCCGGTCTGATCAGCGCGACCCAGGCCGTGGTGATCCTGCTCGTCACCGGATCCGCCTGGCTGCTGGCACGCCGGCGCCGCAGCCGTGTCCGCACGATGACGCCTGCGCCGCAGGAGGTGGCGGCATGATCGACCTGAGTCCCTTCGACATCGCACTGTTCGCTGCGGCGATCCGACTCGCTGCGCCGCTCCTGCTCGCCGCCCTCGGCGAGCTGGTCTCTGAGCGAGCCGGCGTGATCAACATCGGTCTCGACGGGATGATGCTCGGCGGAGCCTTCACCGGCTTCCTCGGCGTGCACGCCTCGGGGAGCCCGGTGGTCGGCCTTCTCACGGGCATCGCCGGCGGTCTGCTCATCGGCGCGATCATGGCGCTGTTCGCGGTGTCGCTCGGCGGAGACCAGATCGTCGTGGGTGTGGCGATCAACCTGCTCGTCGGCGGCGCGACCCTGTTCTTGTTCCGACTCCTCTTCAGCGGTCAGCCCCAGACCGAGCGCATGAGCGTCTGGTCCGTGCCGTTCTTGTCGGACATCCCGGTGATCGGGCCGATCCTTTTCACCCAGCTCCCGATCGTCTACGTCGCGCTGCTGCTGGTCCCGTCGGTGGCGCTCTTGCTGACACGGACGCGGCTCGGGCTGCGCATCCGAGCAACGGGCGAGCTCCCCGTCGCCGTGACGGCCGCTGGTGGCAACCCGCAGCGGACGCAGTGGCTGGCGGTGCTGACGTGCGCTGCGCTCGCCGGGCTGGGCGGGGCGTTCCTGTCGGTGGTGCAGCTCGGGCTGTTCCGCGAGAACATGACGGCAGGCCGCGGGTTTCTCGCACTGGCGGCAGTCGTGTTCGGCCGGTGGCGACCGGTCGGCGTGCTGCTCGCCTGCCTCGTCTTCGGGTTCACCGATGCGCTGCAGCTGCGGTTGCAGTCGGTGGCGACCCTGCCCTGGGCCCTGTGGGCCGTGATCGCGGTCGCCGGTATCGGGCTCATCGCGCTCGGCCTCCGTCGCCTGCGGGCCGGCGAGGGACCCGGCAGGCCGACCATCGCGCACGTCGCGGTCATGGCCGCTGGAGTCGCCGTCGTCCTGGTGGGCGTCACGCTCGCGGTCGTCACGCCAACGATCAAGGCGCCGGCGCAGCTGTGGCTGTCCATGCCCTATGTCATGAGCCTGGTCGTCCTGGCAGTCGCGGGCCGTACCACCCGAGCGCCATCGATGATCGGCCGCCCGGTCGGCAGCGCCACCCAGGTCTGACCGATCGACCCATCGACAAGCCACCGGAATCGGTGGCCTTCACCATCAACAAGGAGAGCAATGACCGCACAATCGTCGATCAGCGACACGGATGTCGTCGCGCAGGTCGTCTCACACATCGACGAGGCTCGCGTCGTCGAGCTGGTACGCGAGGTCTGCCGGATCCCCAGCATCCTGGGGGAGGAGGGTCCGCTCGCGGCCTATCTGGTGGACGTCATGAAGGAGTCGGGCTTCGAGGGAGCGCAGCTGCAGCCGGTGGTCGGGGACCGACCCAACGCGATCGGCCACCTGCGGCTGGGGGAGGGGCAAGGCCGGACCGTCGTTCTCACCGGTCATCTCGACACGAAGCCGGTCTCCCACGGATGGCAGCGGAGCGAGCCGTTCTCGGGCGACCTGATCGATGGTGCCGTCTACGGCCACGGGATCATGGACATGAAGGCTGCGTTGGTGTGCCAGATCGTCGCGATGGAGGCCGTCCGCGCCTCGGGGATCCCGGTCACCGGCACGCTCGCGTTCGCCGGGGTCAGCGACCACATGGGTGACCAGCTCGGTTCGATCGCCTACTTCAAGGAGTACTCAGCGGACCTGTGCGTGCTCGGCGAGCTCTCCGACAACGAGATCTTCCTGGGCCACCGGGGTAGGTACTACTTCGACATCCACGTTCGCGGGCGTTCGGCCCACACCTGTCACAAGCCCCTGGCGATCAACGCCAACATGCTGGCGGCGCACGCGGTGATCGAGCTCGACCAGTCCGCTCTGCGGCCCCAGCTCGAGAGCTGGGTCGAGGACCTCTTCGGTCCCGAGACCTTCATGTCGCCCGGGCGGATCTACGGCGGTCTGCCGCCGGGCGGTCCGTCGATGATCCCCGACGAGTGCGTGATCCGCGTGGACTGCCGGCCGCAGCCGGGCGTCTCGCTGGAGACCGTGCGCGCAGAGATCGATGCCTGCCTGGCACGCGCTCTGGACCGGGAGCCGCGCTTCCGGGCCGAGGTCGTCGTGGCCGATGTCAAGCCCGGCTACCTGGCGGGCCCCCAGGACGAGGTCGTCGACCTGATGCGGAGGTCCGTGCGCACGGTCCGCGACGGCGTCGAGCCAGATCTGCAGGTCGCCGGGTGGCTCGGTGACACCGCGAGCTTCGGTGCCGAGGTCCCGACCGTGATCTTCGGGCCGGGCGGCGAGCCCGTCTACTGCCCCGACGAGCACCTCTCCGTCGAGGACATCATCGAGGCGACCCGGGTGTACGCCGCGTTCGCGGTGCTCGCGCTGGCTGACACCTCCGACGGCAACGACTGAGGGAGACGACGATGCATGGTGGCGTTGCCCTGCAACCGGTCTATGACCCGGAGACCTTCAACTCGTTCGTCCGCGACATCGAGAGAGAGGGCCTTCACGAGCTGTGGCTGACCGACTCCTCCCTCCACTCCCGGTACGCCTACTCCTACCTGACGCTGGCGGCCGTGGCGACCCAGCGCCTGCAGGTCGGCACAGCGGTGACCAATCCCGTGACACGCCATCCGGCGCTGGGAGCGGTGGCAGCCGCCACGATCGACGAGATCTCCGGCGGCCGTGCCGTGTACGGCATCGGCGCCGGGGACCGCCCGCTCGAGGCGCTCGGACTGCGTCCGGCCAAGCTGGCGACGCTCGAGGCCGCGGTAGCGGCAGCGCGCGCGCTCTGGACGGGTCAGCCGGTCACCATGTCCGATGCCGGGTTCGAGCTGGCCGACGCGCACATGCGCTTCACGCCACGTGCCGACATCCCTGTCTGGATCTCGGCATCGGGACCCAAGACGCTCGAGCTGGCGGGTCGGGTGGCCGATGGCGTCATCCTTCTCGCGGGCCTGCACCCCGACGGCGTGCGCTACGCCCTCGAGCACATCGACCGGGGTGTCGAGGCTGCCGGGCGGTCGAGCCGACCGAGGATCTCCGTGTTCGGGTACGGCGCGATCGACGACGACGAGCGGGCAGCACTGGCCGCCGGACGAACCATCGCGGCATGGTTCCCCCAGACGGCGCCGGTCTACTGCAAGATCGCCGGCCTCTCGGAGGATCTCGTCGAGCAGGTCCGCGGGGCCTATGGCGGCGGCGAGTTCCAGGAAGCGGCCGACGCGGCGGCGCTGCTGCCCGAGGACTTCGTCCGGCGGATGGCACTCGCCGGCGACCGCCAGCAGGTGCGTGAGCACATTCGTACGCTCGCGGACCTGGGTATCGACTCGATGACGGTGTTCCCGACGTCGAACGGCGTCGAAGAACGACGACGAACCGTGAGCCAGTTCGCCCAGTGCCTTCGTGAGGAGGGGCACCTGTGAGCGCTGTCTCCGGCAGTCGCGCGGTCGCTGCCCCCTCGTTCGAGGACCTGCTGGCCCGGCGGGACCTGGCCTGGATGGGGCAGAACACGACCCATCTCCCGCTCCCGCCCGAGGTGGTCGAAGCACTGACCACGAGCATCGCCGCGCAGGAGTACCAGCTCTATGCTCCTGCACCGGGATTCTCGGAGCTGCGCGAGCTGATCCTGGACGATCTCGGCCTGCCCGACGCCCGGGCATGGGTGACCAACGGTGCGGTCGATGGTCTGCACCAGGTCGTGACCTCGCTCGCACCGCGGCTGAGCCGCGTGGTGACCGGCGACCCAGGATGGCCGTGGCCGACGCGGTTCGCCTCGATCGCGGGTGTCCCGACGGCGACCGTGCCGATCTACGACGAGGCCGTCGGTCACAAGCTGACCGCGCGAGCGCTCGACGAGCACCTGGTCACGGGCTCGCTTCTGTACCTGGTGGATCCGCTGAACCCGCTCGGCTCGAGGTACACGCGAGCCGAGCTGGAGGCGCTCGTCGAGCTGGCGCGCGAGCGTGAGGTGCTGATCGTGCACGACTGCACCTATCGACACTTCGCCACCGATCACACCTTGGTCGCCGACCTGTACCCGGAGCGGACGGTCACGACCTACAGCTTCTCGAAGTGGCTCGGGCTGGCCGGGCTCCGTGTCGGTGCGATCGTGGCCGCTCCGCAGCTGTTGGAGGAGATCACCCGGGTTCCCGGCAACCCGCTCGGGTCGTCGATCACGGCACAGCGCGCAGCGATCGCGGGTCTGCGGGTGCGCGAGCCCTGGCTGGCGACCCTGCGCGAGGTCAACGGCGAGAACCTCAGGCTCGTCGAGGACACCGTTGCGCGGACCGGGTTCGGTTCGATCGTGGTGCCGCACTCGCACGGCAACTTCACCGCGGTTGACATCTCGGTGACCGGCTGGTCCTCGGAGGAGGTGTGCGCGGCCCTGCTGGAGAGGAATGTCTTCATCCGTCCCGGCACCTACCAGTCGCCACTGTTCGGCGAACGATTCGTCAAGGTCAGCACGTCGGTGCCGCGGCCGTGGGCAGAACGGTTCGCCACGGCCTGGGCCGGCCTCGAGATCCGTGACGGTGCGTCGGAATCGACCGAGAGGGCACGATGAGCATGGAAGTCCAGGAGTACCTCAGCAGCGGTGGCGTCGAGCTCGGTGCACGCGTTGCGGCGGGCGAGGTGGCGGCGCTGGACCTCGCCGAGACGGCGTTGAGCATCGCCGAGGCGGCTGAGCCTCATGTCAACGCGTACGCCCGGCTGTACCAGGACCGTGCGCGCGAGCAGGCGGCCGAGCGTGATGAGGAGGTGCGCGCCGGGCGAATCCGGGGACCGCTCCACGGTGTGCCGGTGGCGATCAAGGACAACATGGCCTACGAGGGCACCCCGATGCTCAAGGGGTCGTGGACGACCACCGAAGAGCCGCAGACCACCTCGGCCCCGATGGTCGAACGGCTGCTTGAGGCCGGGGCAGTGATCGTCGGAGCGACCACCACGCCCGAGTTCGGCTGGAAGGGCACCGGCATTTCTCCACGGACCGGGATCAGCAGGAACCCATGGGACACGGACCGCGGCACCGGTGGGAGCAGCGCCGGCGCCGGGGCGACCGTAGCGACCGGCGCGGTACCGATTGCAACAGGAACCGACGCCGGTGGTTCCGTGCGTATCCCGGCCTCGTTCTGCGGCGTGGTCGGAGTGAAGCCGACACTCGGCGCGATCCCAGTCTGGCCCGGGACTGTGAACGAGAACCTCTCGCACGCCGGTGTGCTTACCCGCAGTGTGGCCGACGCACTGGCCGCACTCCGCATCACCCGAGGGCCCGACCCACGAGACCCGCAGTCCTTCCACAGCTGGCCACCGCAGCCGAGCAGCGGGACGAGGTTCCGCGTAGGCGTGGTGGCACGGCCATTCGGTATCGGGCCGAGCCCGGAGGTCGCGCAGGTATGGGAGTCGGCGCTGGCCGCCATCGTGGCAGCCGACGTCGCCGACCTCGAGAACGTCGACATCACGGCTGCCCTGCCGCGTGAGGTGTTCGAGGCGTTGTGGGTGACTGGCCGGGGACTCGGCTTCGCGGACCTGGTCCCGGAGTGGGGTGACCGGATGGATCCGGCACTCGTCCGCGTCACTGAGCTCGCGCGGGACTGGAGCCTGGCCGACTACTACCGGGCGATGGGCCGTCGTCGGGCATTCAACGCATCGATGGCGCAGATGCTGAGCGAGTGGGATGCACTGCTCATGCCCACCATGCCGATCACGGCACTCGCGGCCGAGGCCGAGGTGCCCGAGCATGGCGAGCTCGACGCTGGGCTGCCCTGGATCACCTGGACGCCGTACACCTACCCCTTCAACATCACAGGCCAGCCGGCGATCAGCTTGCCGACAGGTCTGGGAGTCGGCATGCCCGTGGGCGTGCAGATCGTGTCCGGTTGGGGGCGAGACGAGGACCTGATGGCGCTGGCGCTCCAGGTGGAAGGCGCGCTTGCCAGCACAAACGCGCTCCGGGTCGCTAGCCACACGTGGACAACGTGAGATGTCGCTCTATCGCGGTCGCCGGCTCGGCGGGTGGGTTCCCGCTACAGCGCGCGGAGGTGCGCGAGGCTGTCCCGCACGTCTGCCACCGGGCCTTCGCCTTCCGGCTCGCCGGCCAGGATGGTGTCCTGCTCCAGCACCCACCAGCCGTCGTAGTCGACGCCCTGGAGGGCGGACGCGATCGCAGGCAGATCGACGTCGCCGTCACCGAGCGGCACGTACATGCCGGCGCGCACGGCGTCGGTGTACGTGAGCTCGCCGGACTGCACCTTCGCGGCGAGGTCCGCGCGGACGTCCTTGGCGTGCACGTGGCTGATCCGGGCGGCGTGCGCGCGGGCGAGCTCGGCCGGGTCGGTGCCGCCGATCTGCAGGTGACCGGTGTCGAGGCAGAGGGGCACGTCGGTGCCGTCGAGCACCCGCTGCACGTCGGCGAACGTCTCCACCAGCGTGCCCACGTGCGGGTGCAGGCTCGGGGTGATGCCGCGTGAGCGGGCATGTTCGGCGAGTCGGTCGAGGTTGCCCAGCAACCGCGCCCACTCGTCGGAGGACAGCTCCGGGCGGGCGTCGTAGCCATCGGTGCCGGTCGCGGCGGCGAGCACGAGCACGTCGCCACCGGCGGCGTCGAACGCGTCGAGCTCGGCGTCCACACCGGGTAGCGGGTCGTGATCGGCCACGTGCAGCAGCACGGGCACGAACGCGCCGACGGCGGCAAGGCCGGCCTCGGCGAGCACGCTCGCCCGGTCGGCGGGTGCCTCGGGCAACCAGCCCTGCGGACCGAACTCGGTCGCGCTCAGCCCGACCTCGCGCATCTCGCGCAGCACGCGGTCCGGCTGGAGCTGGAAGCCCCAGTCGGGCCCCTCGCACACGCCCCAGCTGATCGGTGCGCCTGCGATCCTCATGATGCGACCTCCTGGTTGAGCGTGATGGTGGTCCCGGTCCGCGCGGACTCCGCGGCGGCCTCGGCGAGCACGAGTGCCTCGCGCCCGTCGGCGATCGAGGGTGACTGCGGCGTCCCGGTGCGCACCGCCTCGACGAACGCGTCCAGCTCGGCGGCATAGGCGCGCTGGTAGCGCTCGAGGAAGAACGGCAGGAACGGGCCGGCCTGCTCGGTGCCGCCCGCATCGTGCAGCCGCACCGACGTGGACCGCTGGTTGCCCACCTCGAGCGTGCCGGCGCTGCCGAACACCTCGATGCGCTGGTCGTACCCGGCCACGCTGTGGCGCGAGTTCACGATCACTGCCACGGCGCCGGTGCTGCTCGTCAGCGTGAGCGTGGCGGCGTCGTAGAGATCGTCCACCTCCTGGTCGAGGTGCTGCCCGAACGCATGGACCGAGACCACGTCACCCAGCAGGTGCCGTGCCATGTCGAAGTCGTGGATCGTCATGTCCTTGAAGATCCCACCCGAGACCTGCAGGTATCCAGGCGGCGGTGGCGCCGGATCGCGACTGATGATCGTTACCTGCTCGACCGTGCCGATATCGCCGGCCCGCACGCGCGCGCGCACCTCGGCCACGCTCGGATCGAACCGCCGGTTGAAGCCGACCATCACCTGGTCGGCGCGATCGCCGAGCGCCTCGATGCAGGCATCCACGGCGGCTACCTCGAGCGCGACCGGCTTCTCCATCAGCACCGACGAGCCGGCGCCCACCGCGGTGAGGGTGTGCGGCACGTGCAGCGGCGTGGGGGAGGCGACCACCACCGCGTCGATCGCGTCGCTGGTCAGAGCCGCGTCAGCATCGTCGGTTGAGTCCGCGCCGAGTGTGTCGGCGAGCCTGGCCGCGGCTGCGGCGTCCGGATCCGCGATCAGCACGAGCGCGGCCCGCGGATGGTCCCGGATCGTACGTGCGTGCACGGCACCGATACGCCCGGCGCCGACGACGGCGATCCGCACCGAGGTGGACGAATCAGCGGTGAGTTCGGGCATCTACTTCTCGCCGTCGCCGGAGAAGTGGAAGGACGCGGCCACCTTGCGGGCGGGCCAGCGCTGCGTGGTCACCTTCGGGCGGGTGTAGAAGTTGATGCCCTCGGGGCCGTAGATCGGGCTGTCGCCGAACAGCGAGTCCTTCCAGCCGCCGAACGAGTGCCAGGCGACGGGTACCGGGATCGGCACATTGACGCCGACCATGCCCACCGTAACGCGGCGACGGTACTCGCGCGCTGCGGCGCCGGAGCTGGTGAAGATCGCCGTGCCGTTGCCGTAGGGGTTGGCGTTGACGAGCTCGATCGCCTCATCCAGCCCGGACACGCGCACGATGTCCAGCACCGGGCCGAACACCTCCTCGCGGTACACCTCGTGCTCAACAGCGACGTTGTCGATGAGCGTCGGACCCACGAAGAAGCCCTCCTCGTGACCATCGACCTGCAGACCGCGGCCGTCCACCACGAGCGATGCGCCCTCGCGCTCGGCCGAGCCGATCAGTCCCTCGATGCGCTCCTTCGCGGCCGCCGTGATGACCGGACCCATGTCGGCATCGGGCTGGTCGCCCGGGGCGACCCTGACCGCGCGGGCGCGCTCGGCGAGCAGCGCCACCAGCTCGTCGGCGACCTCCTCGGCCACCACAGCGACCGACAGAGCCATGCAGCGCTCCCCGGCGGAGCCGTAGGCGGCCGCGGTCAGGTGGTCGGCCGCATCCTCGAGGTCCGCGTCGGCGAGGATCACACCGTGGTTCTTCGCACCGCCGAGCGCCTGCACACGCTTGCCGGCCGCACTGGCGGTGGCGTGCACGTAGCGGGCGATCGGGGTGGAGCCCACGAACGAGACGGCCGCGACGTCGGCGTGCTCGATCAGCGCGGTCACGGCGTCCTTGTCGCCGTGAAGCACGGTGAAGACACCATCCGGAAGGCCGGCCTGCGGCCACAGCTGTGCCAGCACGTTCGCTGCTGACGGATCCCGCTCCGAGGGCTTCAAGATGAAGGCGTTGCCCGTCGCGATCGCCATCGGCGACATCCACAGCGGCACCATCGCGGGGAAGTTGAAGGGTGTGATGCCCACGACCACGCCGAGCGGCTCGCGGGTGGTGAAGACCTCGATCCCGGTGGCTGCCTCGTCGCTCAGCTCACCCTTCAACAACTGCGGCAGCCCGCACGCGTACTCGACGACCTCCAGGCCACGCGCCACCTCACCGCGCGCGTCCGAGATCACCTTGCCGTGCTCGCGGCTGATCACTCCGGCGAGCTCGTCGGCGTGCGCGGCGAGAAGCTCCCGGAACCGGAACAGCACAGCGGCGCGCTTGCCGGTCGAGAGCGCGCCCCACGACTGCTGCGCGGCCACGGCGGAGGCGACCGCGGCGTCGATCTCCGCAGCATCGGCCAGCGCCACGCGCGCGATCTCGCCGCCGGTCGCCGGGTTGTAGACCGGCGCGGTGCGCGCGGCGTCGACAGGCGAGGGGGCGCCGTCGACCCAGTGGCCGATCAGCGTGGTCTCAGGGGCGGTGGTAGTCACAGGTAGTACCTCTGGTTCGTACGGTCGCGCTCGTACTCGCTACGGGCGCGCTGGGTGGATTCGAGCGTGGAGACCTCGCTCACGGGCACGTCCCACCAGGCCGTGCCGGGTGGGTTGGGTCCGGTGAGGTCGGTCTCGATGACGACGACGGTGGTGCGGTCGTACTCACGTGCCTCGGCGAGCGCGGAACGCAGCTCGTCCAGCCCGCTGGGGGTGAGCACGTTCGCCCCGAAGCTCGCCGCATTGGCGGCGAGATCGACCGGGTCCGCTCCGCCGTCGAGCAGTCCTGTCTCCGGGTTACGGGTGCGGTAGGCGGTGCCGAACCTCTCCGATCCGCGGGACTCCGAGAGGGAGCCGATCGAGGCGAACCCGTGGTTCTGCACGAGCACCACGGTCACCTTGATGCCCTCGGACACCAGCGTCGCGAGCTCCTGCGGTGCCATCTGGTAGCCGCCATCGCCCACGAGCGCGAACACCTCGGCGTCGGGCCTGGCGAGCTTGACGCCCATCGCCGCCGGGATCTCGTACCCCATGCAGGAGTAGCCGTACTCGAGGTGGTACTGCCCCGGCGCGGAGGCACGGAACAGCTGCTGCAGGTCACCGGGCGCGGAGCCGGCTGCGTTGATGAGCACATCGTGCTCGGTGACGGCCTCGTTGAGCACGCCGAGCACAGCCGTCTGCGCGGGCAGCGGCTCGTGACGGATCCCGTAGCACTCGTCGGTGGTCTGGCGCGCGGCCGCGCGAAGGTCGGTGATCTCGTCCGCATAGGACGGCTCGACGGCGTAGCTCGCCTTCGCGAGCTCGCTCGCCAGTGCGGTCAGCGCCTCGCGCGCATCGGCGACCACCATCTCCGCGCCGTGCTTGGCGGCGTCGAAGCCTGCCACGTTGACGTTGACGAACTGCACGTCCGGTCCGAACACCGTGTGGCTCGCCGTGGTGAAGTCGGTGTAGCGGGTGCCGACGCCGATGACCAGGTCCGCCTGCGCAGCCAGCGCATTCGCGCTGCTGGACCCGGTGGAGCCGACGCCCCCGACAGCAGCCGGGTGGTCCCAGCGCAGCGCGCCTTTGCCGGCCTGAGTGTCGGCAACAGGGATCCCGGTCGCATCGGCGAACGCCGTGAGCGACTGGCTTGCCCCCGAGTACACGGTGCCGCCGCCGGCGACCAGCAGCGGGCGCTTCGCGCCTCGTATCGCCGCGACCGCCCGGGCCAGGGCGTCAGGCTGTGGCACCGGGCGGCCGATGTGCCAGACGCGGTCGGCGAAGAACTCCGCCGGCCAGTCGAACGCCTGCGCCTGCACGTCCTGCGGCAGGGCCAGGGTCACGGCACCGGTCTCGGCCGGGTCGGCGAGCACACGCATCGCCTGCGGCGCGCTCGCGATCAGCTGCTCGGGCCGCCAGATCCGGTCGAAGTAGCGCGACACCGGGCGGAACGCGTCGTTGACCGTGATGTCCGGACCGGTGGGGAGCTCGAGCTGCTGCAGCACCGGGTCGGGCACGCGGTTCGCGAACACGTCCGAGGGCAGCAGCAGCACCGGGATGTGGTCGATCGTGGCCAGCGCCGCACCGGTGAGCATGTTGGTGGAGCCGGGGCCGATCGACGCGGTGCACGCCATCATCTGCGTGCGCATCGACGCCCGACCGAACCCCACCGCCGCGTGCACCATGTTCTGCTCGTTGCGTGCCAGGTAGTACGGCAGCTCGTCCGGACCTCGCTCGCCCGCGGGCACACCGGCCTCGCGCGCCTCGGTGAAGGACTGCAGCAGCCCCTGTCCGAAGCCCGCCACGTTGCCGTGGCCGAAGATCCCGAAGCAGCCGGCGAACATGCGTTGCTTCACGCCATCACGCTCGGTCCACTGGTGCGCGAGGAACCGCACCAGCGCCTGCCCCACGGTCAACCGGATCGTCATTCGTCTGCTCCCTTCGCGCCGAACGGCAGCCGGGGGTCGATCGGCTGGCCCTCCCAGGACTCGCGCAGCCACGCCCAGGCCGGGTCGTCGACCATCAGCCACTCGCCGTCGGTGGCGGGCCCGGCCATCACGTTGAGGTAGTACAGGTCGACTCCGGGCAGCGTCATCGACGGCCCGTGGTAGCCATGCGGCACGAGCGCCACATCTCCGGTTCGCACCTCGGCGAACACGTCGATGGGCCGCTCGGGCGTGCCGTAGTTGCGGTGATAAGCCATCCCCGGTCCACCGGGGGTGTCGGCCACCTCGAAGTAGTAGAGCTCCTCAAGCTCGCGCTCATTCTCGCTGTGGACATCGTGCTTGTGCGGCGGGTACCCCGAGGTGTTGCCACCCGGGGTGTAGACCTCGCACACCAGCATCCGCTCCACCTCGAGCCGCGAACCGATCGTGTAGTTGTGCACCTGTCGGCTGCAGGGTCCGGCGCCACGCAGCACCACCGGCACGTCCGCCGCGCGCAGCACCTGCACCGGCAGCGTGCGCTCGGCTCGGGCGCGCGTGACCGCGACCCGTGCACCCGACTCGGCCGCCGTGATCTCGACCGTGCTCCCCAGCGGCAGGTAGACGAAGTCGACCGGCCCGTGCCACACGGCGTCGCGGCCGGCCACAGCTACGCCCACGGTCTCGCCACCCGGTGGCGTCACATGCACGGTGCAGTTGCCGCGAAGCGGCAGCAGCCCACCCTCGTCACCGGTGAGCTCGACGACCACGGAGGCTCCGCCGTCGAGATCCTGCACGAGCAGACCGGAGTAGGCCCAGCCTGCAGACTCGGGGCTGACGTCCGTGATGACGCCGGCGCCGGCGCGGACGATGTACTCACTCATAGAAGTTCCACCGCCTCGTCCACCGCAGCCCCGACATCACCATCAGGCGGGTACAGCAGCGTGCGGCCCACGGCCAGACCCGTCACGGCCGGCGAGGCGGCGGCAGCGCGCCAGGGCTGCTCGCTCGGGTCGCCCGGCCCCACCTCGCCGCCCAGCAGCAGCGTGGGCATCGTGGTCGCGGCGAGCACGCGCTCCATCTCCGGAACCGCGGGCAGCTTGAGCCAGGTGTAGGCGGACGTGCGCCCGAGCCCTGAGGCGATCGTGATCGACCGGATCACGGCGTCCGGCGTGAGGTCGTTGCGCACCTTCCCGTCCACGCGCGTGCTCCAGAAGGGCTCCACCAGCGCGATCAGCCCGCGCTCGGCGAGCTCGTCCACGGCACGCGCGCAGGCCTGCATGGTGGCCACGCTCGCGGCGTCGCCGGGGTCGATGCGCAGCAGCATCTTGCCGCCGTCGAGACCCGCGTCCGCCACGCCGCGAGCGTCGTAGCCGGTGAATCGGTCGTCGAGCTCGAACTCGGTGCCGGCGATGCCGCCCCGGTTCATCGAGCCGAGCACCAGCTTGTGGTCGAGCGCACCGAGCAGGGCCAGCTCTTCGATGAGGTCGGCTGTGCCGAGGAAGCCGTGTACGCCGGGGCGACCGAGGGCCGTCTGGATGCGAATGAGCAGGTCCTGCCGGTCCGCCATCGCGCGCGGGTCGCCGCCCACGGCGAGCGCGCCGCGCGCCGGGTGATCCGCCGCGATCACCAACAGCTTGTCGATGCCCGCGAAACCCGGGAACCGCGGCCGGTTGCGCAGCCTCTCGGCCACGAGTCCTGGGTGGTCCCGGCGGATCTCGGTGATGTTCGTGCGCTCCGGTCGCGCCGCGATGCTCGCCGCACTCATGTCCGTTGGTCGTGCAGCGACGCTCGCTCCGGTCCTCGCTTCGCTCCGGTCCTCACTCACTGCCGCACTCATACGGCGACCCCGCTCATCAACGACTCGACCTCCGCCGTCGTGGGCATGGCGGTGGAGCACTCGAGCCGCGAGGCGACGATCGCGCCGGCCGCACTCGCGAACGAGACCATGCGGTGCAGGTCCCAGCCGGACAGCAGGCCGTGGCACAGCGCACCACCGAATCCGTCGCCTGCTCCGAGGCCGTTGAGGACCTCGACCGTGCTGGCTTCGACCACCACCTGCTCGTCGGCAGTGGCGGCGAGGACGCCGCGCGGCCCCATCTTGACGATCGCGACCTCCACACCGGCGTCCAGCAGCGCCGCAGCCGCCCGCTCGGGCTCGGTCTCGCCGATCGCCATCGCGCACTCCTCGCGATTGCCGACGGCGACGCTCACCTGTCCCAGGATCTCGCCGACAGCCTCGCGTGCCGCTGCCTCGCTCTCCCACAGGGTGGGCCGGTAGTCGAGGTCGAGCACCGTGTGGGTGCGCTTGCCGCGGATCTCGAGCGCCTCCCGGTGCGCGGACCTGCTGGGCTCCACCGACAGTCCGGTCACGGTCACCCAGAACAACGTCGCGGACGTGACCGCCTCGGCATGCGCTCGCAGGTGCTCGGGCGTCAGCTGCAGGTCGGGTGCGCTGGGCTCGCGGTAGAACCAGAGCGGAAAGTCGTCCGGCGGGTGGATCTCGCAGAACGTGATCGGGGTGTGCAAGTTCGGGTCGGTGATGACGAACCGGTCATCCACCCCGAGTTCGCGCATCTGTCGACGCACGTAGATCCCGAACGGGTCATCGCCCACGCCGGTGACCACGGCCGCCGAGCGTCCGTGCCGGGCAGCTGCCACCGCCACGTTCGTGGGGCTCCCGCCCAGGAACTTGCCGAACGAGGTGACGTCCTCGAGGCCCACGTCGATCTGGAGCGGGTACAGGTCGACGCCGCTGCGTCCCATGGTGAGTACGTCGAAGCCGGCATCGGCGTCGATCTGGGTCATGCGAAGCTCTCTTCCCTCTGCGTGCCTTGCGGTGGCATCCGTACCGAGCCTGCCCTGTCGGGCACCCACACCGCAAGAGTATGTCAGGACATTCTTTCAAATCAGGCCCCACGCGGTAACCTGTCACCGGACCCGCACCGATCTCAGGGGGAAACCGTGGACGCACCGATGCGTGTCGACCTGGACCGCACCAGTCCGGTGCCGCTGTATCACCAGCTGGCGTCAGCGATCGAGGCGGCGATCGTGGGCGGCACCTTGGCGCCCGGGTCGTCGCTGGAGAACGAGATCGCGCTGGCGCAGCGCCTCGGCATCTCGCGGCCGACGGCTCGGCAGGCGCTCAAGTCCCTGGTGGATCGGGGACTGCTGGTGCGTCGCCGCGGGGTCGGCACACAGGTGGCACCCACACAGATCCATCGTCCGGTCGGGCTGACCAGCCTCTACGACGACCTCGAGGGCAGCAGGCAGCGGCCCTCCACCCGGCTGCTCGAGTGGGAGCCGCGCGAGGCGAGTGCCGAGGAGGCCGAGGAGCTCGAGATCGAGCCGGGCTCCGCCGTCGTCATGATCTCTCGGTTACGACTGGCCGGGGACGACCCGATCGCGGTCCTGACCAACCTGCTTCCGGCCGAGCTGGCGCCCGCACGCGAGGATCTGGAACGCACCGGCCTGTACGAGTGCCTGCGCGAGCGCGGCTGTCAGCCCTCGGTCGCCAAGCAGCGCATCGGCGCCCGCACCGCCTCGGCGGCCGAGGCCCGGATGCTCGAGGAGTCGGCCCGCAGTGCGCTGCTCACCGCCGATCGTGTGGCGTACGACGACGCCGGTAGGGTCGTCGAGGTCGGTCACCACATCTATCGCGCGAGCCGGTACTCGTTCGAGACCACGCTGTTCTCCCGCTGAGACCACACCAGCCGCTACGAGGTGATGTCCGCCGTCGTGAACCTCGCCCAGGCGAGCGAGCCGAAGATCACGACCCAGGCCGCCTGCACCCCCATGCCCTGGGCCAGCAGCGACCATGACACCTCGGCGCGGAGGAACTCCGCGAAGTCGAACCAGTGGTGGGTCAGCAGGTACGGGTGGATCGCGGCGAGCTGGGGGAGCGAGTCGAGCACGTTCGAGACGATCGAGACCACCACGGTCGCGGCGATCACGCCGATCGGGACCTCGGTGAGCGTCGAGAAGAACAGCCCGACGGCGAGCAGGCCGGTCAGCGAGAGCGCCACGAACGCCGCGACGCCAAGCATCCGGGCCAGCCCCGCACCCGCGCCGACCGTCTGACCGGAGAGCAGATCGAGGTCACCGAAGCCGAAGTAGATGCCGCCCGTGAGCAGCGCAACGAGCGTGACCAGCGCGACGGCGACCACCACCAGGGTCAGCGCGGCGATCGCCTTGGCCAGCAGCAACCGGCCGCGACCCACCGGGACCACGAGCAGGTAGCGCAGGGTGCCTGCCGAGGCCTCGCCGGCCACGGCGTCGGCGGCGGCGATGCTCACGCCGAGCGGCAGCAGCAGCGGCAAGCACAGGAACAGCGCGGTGACCACGAGAAACAGCCCGTTGCCGCTGACCCGATCGATGAAGCCGGGTCCTTGTCCGGCGTACGCGCTGTCTCGGGTCACCCGCACCACCGTGCCGACCAGCACCGGGACCAGCGCCAGCAGCAGCACCAGGAGCTGGGTACGGCGGCGCCCGAGCACCAGCCGCAGCTCGCTGCGCAGGAGTCGGCCGAACCCGCCACGTGACCGCTCGGGTGCGGACTCTGTAGCCCGTTCGGCGTCGAGACCGAGGCCTACCGCCGAGACCGAGGAGTGCACGCCTAGGGCTCGGCGCGGAGGCTAGGTTTAGGCCGTTCGTGCCTCACCCCGAGACATCGAAACCCGGCCCGGTCAGCTCGACGAACAGGTCCTCCAGCGTGGGTCGCTGCACCTCGATGCCGAGCACCGGGATGCCCGCCGCCACGAGCGCCGGCGCGAGGTCGGCCAGCGGCACGGATCCCAGGCGTGCGGAGACGGTGTCGCGGCCATCGCTCTCCGGGGAGACCACGCCGAGGTGTGCCAGGGTCTCGCTGGCGTCGGAGAGACGATCCGGCTCGGTGGTGACCAGCACCTGCACGGCGTCGTCGGCACCCAGAGTCTCGCGCGGACCCTGCATGAGCAGCTTGCCCTGCCGCATGACGCCCACGTGCGTGCACACCTGGTCGATCTCCGAGAGCAGGTGCGAGGACACGAGCACCGTGGCGCCCTCGCCCGCCAGCTCCCGGACCAGGTGACGGACCTCGCGCGTGCCTTGCGGATCGAGCCCGTTGGTGGGCTCGTCGAGCACGAGCAGCTCACGCGGGCGCAGCAACGCCGCCGCCAGCCCGAGCCGCTGCTTCATCCCGAGCGAGTACTGGCGGTACGGCTTGCGCGCGGCGGCCGCGAGCCCGACGCGTTCGAGCGCCTCCCCGATCCTGCTGCGCGAGGTGAGCCGTGGCGCGCTCGCGTCCACCGCGTCGAGCCGCTCCAGATTCGCGCGGCCGGACAGGTACGGCTGAAAAGCCGGCCCCTCGACCAGGGCGCCGACACGAGGCAGAACCTTCGCACCGCCGTCGGGCATCGACTGCCCGAGCAACCAGGCGCGCCCGGCGGTCGCCTGCACCAGACCCAGCACCATGCGGATCGTGGTCGTCTTGCCCGAGCCGTTGGGGCCGAGGAAGCCGTAGACGGCGCCGCGCGGGACCTCCAGGTCGATGCCGTCGACGGCGACCTGGCCGTTGCGGAATCGCTTCGTCAAGCCCTCGGTACGCACGACGGCGCCCTCGTCACCGAGGGCGTCGTCGTGCTGCGTTGCGGTCGCGGTCACGCCAGGCCGGCAGCCTCGAGCAAGGCCTCGCCGGGCACGGCGCCGACGAGCACGCGGCCGTCGTCGGTGATGAGGACGGAGAGCAAGGCGGAGGACAGGAGGCGGCCGCCGTCGACCGGGGTGGTCAGCTGCTCGTAGAGCGCGGCGGCGTCGAGGTCGGTGCCGTGGCCGCCGAGCTCGTCGATGAGGTCTCCGCCCGGGCCGCCGCCGAGGGGCGAGTCGTCGAGCTCATCGGCCACTGCGGCCGGGTCTCCGGCGAGCAGACCCTGGACGTCGACGTCGGTGCGCTCCACGATCGTGGCGAAACCCTCGCCCGTGACGGTGACGCCCTCCGGCAACCCGTCCGGGTGGTGCTGCCCCTGGGCGTCACCGATCTCGAGCACCTTCTCCTGCACCTCAGCGCCCGAGGGGACCGAGAACGTCAGTGCGGCGTCACTCGGTGCGGTGAAGCTGACGTCGGTGTAGGCGAGCTCCACCGCTGGGGCGTCGGTCGCCTCGACGCTCCAGACCTGCACCGACAGCGGGGTGAGCGTCTCGCCGTCGACCGCGATCACGAACCTGTCCACGAGGGTGCCGGCGTCGGTCGGCGTGATGACGACCTGGTAGGCGTCACGCCCGGCGACGACGGTCGCATCGGCGATCGCCACATCGGCGTGCTCCCGGGCGCGCTCGAGCGCATCCTGTGCGAGCTGCTGCGGTGTGGGCACGGTGCCGGCGGACTGGGCGGCAGCCTGCTCCTCCTCGGCGTCGCTCAGCCGCTGCTGGGTGTCCGGGCCGAGCGTGACGTGCGTGACCTCGTTGCTGCCGGAGGCGTACGTCCACGCCTCGGGGCCGTTGGTCACCACCGAGTACTCCGACGTGCTGCCGAGCAGTGAGATCCGGGACCGGCTCTCCGCATCCGTCCAGGTCCTGATCGTGCTGGAACCGGCCAGCAGGTTGAGCGGGTCGGCGCCGCCGGTCAGCTCCGTGGGGATCTCCGGGAGCCCCAGTCGCGCCGTGTAGACGGCGGAGCCTGACATCGGGACGGGCTCGGCCTCGGCGATCGCCGCCACGAGCTCGTCCGGGGTGACCTCGGGCAGGTCGGCGGAGTCTGCCGATGCCAGAGTCGGGATCGTCGCGGCGGCGACGACGGCGACGGCGGCAGCCGCAGGGACGGTCCAGCGCAGGAGGGTGCGGTTCATGGGAACGAGTATTCGACGGTGTCGCTGAGAGCAGGCTGAGAGGTCCGCGCCGGCCGTCCGCACATGGGGGATGCTGAGGGCATGCGGGTCCTCGTGGTCGACGACGAGCGTACGTTGGCGCGCTCGCTCGCGCGCGGGCTGCAGGCCGAGGGTTTCACGGTCGACCTGGCGCACGACGGCGCGCGCGGTCTCGAGATGGCGCGGTTCGGCGATTACGACGCGGTCGTCCTCGACATCATGCTGCCGCTGCGCAACGGCTACGACGTGGTGACCGCGCTGCGTGCCGAGCAGATCTGGACCCCGGTGCTGCTGCTGTCCGCGAAGGACGGCGAGCACGACGTCGCCGACGGTCTGGATGTCGGCGCCGACGACTACCTGACCAAGCCGTTCTCGTTCGTGGTGCTGCTCGCCCGGTTGCGGGCGATGGTCCGTCGACCGGCGGTGCCGCGGCCCGCGACCCTGGCGGTCGGTGCGCTCACGCTGGATCCTGCGACGCGGGACGTCACGGTTGCGGACCGACCGGTCGTGCTGACGACCAGGGAGTTCGCGCTGCTCGAGTACCTCATGCGCAACCCCGGCCGGGTCATCGGCAAGCTCGAGCTCCTCGACCACGTCTGGGACGGCGAGGACGTCAACGTGGTGGAGCAGTACGTCGGCTACCTGCGGCGCAAGGTCGGACGCGACGCCATCGTGACTGTGCGCGGCGCTGGCTACCGGCTGGCCGGCGCGGCGCCCACATGAGCCGGACGCCGCGGCGCCGCACGCTGCGGCTGCGGCTGACGCTGGTGACCGCCGGCGCGCTGGCGCTCGCGCTCGCTGCCGGCTCGGTGCTGCTGGTGCAACTGGTCACCGGGCAGCGGGTCGATGCGCTGGACGAGGCGGTGACCGCACGCGTGAGCACGGTGGCCGATCTCGTGCGGACCGACCGGCTGCCCGACAGCCTGCCGGTCGTCGCACCGGGTGAGGTGGTGCAGATCCTGGACCCCGGCGGGCGGGTGGTGGCGACGTCGAGCACGGGCTCCCAGACGCTGCCGGTGGTGGAGTCGGACGTCGTGGACGACGCCGGCACGGTGGGGTCGAGGCAGCCGATCGTCGTCACGGCTCCGAGCCCGTACGCGGGGCAGGCGCGCGTAGCGATGCTGCTCGTGGCGCCCGAGGAGCTGCCTGAACGACTCGCCGCGGCAGCCGGGGACGACGGTCTGCTCGTGGTCGCCGCCGTGCCGCTCGGTGACGTGACGGCCACCGCAGGAACACTGGCGTGGCTGCTGGTCGGCGTGGTCCCCGTGCTCGTGCTCGGGGTGGGGCTCGCGGTGTGGCTCGTGCTCGGGCGCGCGTTGCGGCCGGTGGAGGACCTACGGGTGGCGGCGGCGGAGGTCGCCCAGACCGGCGGGCGCGGCTCGCTGCCGGTACCGGCAACCGGGGAGCTCGCCGCGCTCGCGACCACGCTCAACACGATGCTGGATCGTCTGGATGCTGCGGCCGTGGCCGAACGTGCCGCCGCCAGCAGCGCCCGCAGTGCGGCGGACCGGCAGCAGGCGTTCGTGGCCGACGCCGCACACGAACTGCGGTCGCCGATCGCCTCACTACGCACGGCGCTCGAGGTGGCCGAACGGCACCCCGAGGCATATCCGCCTGAGGAGCTCGTCGCTGACCTCGGCGCTGACGTGACGCGGATCGCAGCGCTCGTGGAGGACCTGCTGCTGCTCGCCCGGGTGGGGTCGCGCCCACGGCGCACCGACGTGCTCGACCTCGCCGAGATCGCTGCGCGCGTCGCACAGGAGGATGGCGGAGCCCCGCAGGTGGAGATCGAGGGCGAGGGCATCGCCGTCGGAGATGGTGCCGCTGTGGGACGGGTGCTGCGCAATCTCGTGGCCAACGCGAAGCGACACGCGAGCGGCCGGGTGCGCGTGAGCGTGGCCGACGGTGAGGTGACCGTGGATGACGACGGCCGTGGCGTCCCCGAGGCCGACCGCGAACGCGTCTTCGAGAGGTTCGTGCGGCTTGAGGAGGCGCGTGAGCGGGATGCGGGTGGTTCCGGGCTCGGCCTCGCCATCGCGCGCGAGCTCGCGCGGGAGCAAGGTGGTGACGTCGCGCTCGCCGACTCTCCATGGGCGGGCCTTCGCGCGCGGCTCACGCTGCCGACCTGGACTGCGTAGCGACCACGGTCGCTACGCAGCCGTCAGCCCTAGCCGATTCCGAAGTCGCAGCGCGGGCACGACGCCCCAGCGCCCGCCCGGCTCGCGCACGCATCGAAGCCGACCGGCGTGGACCTCGGTGTGACAGTGCTGGCAGAGCGGAACGCCGCCGTCAGAGTCGGTCGCGCCACCGTGGGACCACCAGATAGCGTGGTGGATCTCGGTGAACCCGGGCGGTGCGTCACAGCCCGGGTTCTGGCAGCCCCCGGGGTATGCGGTCAAGATCGCCTTGCGTTGGTGCTTCGTATGCGCGCGCCTCGTGCGACCGAGCTTCAGCGGCAGACCGTCCTCACCGATGACGCAGGCTTGCAGGTACCCGTCGCACATGATTCGAGCCGCCACGTGCGCCGGCACGGGTTCGCCGGAGCTGGCCAGATGGGCGACGCCGGCGCCGGTCCGGGTGTGCTCGGCCAGCTCTGCTTCGCTGATCGTGACCATCACGGTGGCGGCGTCACCGCCGATCCGGGGCGCGTCGGCGAGCTCCATGGCGCGAGTGATGAGCCCGACCAGGGTGTCGGCCTGGCGCTGCGCGGTGCTGCGTTCGTCGAGGTGGCCGCGCCGGGCGAGTCCGGCGCCGGGTGCGGCGTTGGCGTGGTCGTCGCAGCCGCTGGGCTCGTCGTCCTCGTACCTGCTGCGGGTGCGGGGGGCGTTGTGCGCGTCGAGTGCCAGCCGCAGTGCTTCGCCCTGCTCGGGCGGTAGCAGGAGCGTGCCCGCCCACATGCCATCGGCGCGACGGCCGAGCGTGAAGGAGCGCGCGGCGCGCTGCGCCTCGTATGACGGCTCCGGACCATCGGGGTCGATGGCGTCGCGCCAGACGCGTGCCTGCACGCCCAGCAGCTCCGGCGTCAGGGGGAGTCCACCCGTGCAGGGTTCGCCGCCGGCGCACTCGCCGTGTTCGTCGGTGTGCGCGTGCCCGCTGGCCGATGCGACGAGCGCCCGCTCGGCGGCATCGAGATCGTCAGGGTGTGCTCGCGCGGATGCGTCGAGCAGGTGCTGGCGGATCACCAGGACCTGGTCCAGGCCGACGGAGCCCTCGGCGAGCGCTTGGGCGGCATGCGGCAGCAGCGGCGGGAGGACGCCGGTCGAACCGACACCGCGCGGCAGTGTGGCCGCGCCGGCCTGCCGCCACCGGGTCAGCGTGCGTCGGCTGGCTCCGGTCAGGGTCATCAGCAGCGCCGCCCCATCGCGCAGACCGTGCCGTGCCGCGAGGGAGTCCTCAGGGTCGGCGCGGCGGCACTGGTCCTCCACCGCGTCCACGGTGCGGGCCATCGCGGCATCCGACAGCCGGGCGATCCCGGCGGCCAGCTCAGCGGCCTCGAGGAGCTCCGACGCCGGCAGCTGCGTCAGCGACGGCAACGCCTCGGCAGCCTCGACGAAGGCTCGGTGCACCTGCCGCAGCAGGCCTACCAAGCCCTCGTTCGCCGTCGCCGCCTCCATGCACCAACACTACATCAACCTAGAACAGACATGCTAGATCTGATCGGGAGTTCTTTCGACCATGTCTAGCGCCGACCGCCGACATCGATGGCTACGGAAAGCGCTTGCCGATCGCGTCTGGATGAGGCAGGATGGAGCCCAGTCCGCCGTGCCGCCGTCTGTGTGGTTCGCCCCCGAGTCGAGGGAGTTGTCCGTGCCCAGCGATCGTCCTGTCGCGCTTGTCACCGGTGGAAACCGCGGGATCGGCCTCGGCATCACCGAGGCGCTGCTCGAGGAGGGATACGCCGTGGCGATCCTCGCCACCCGCGAGGAGCCCACCGCGCTCATCGCCGGCCTGCGCGAGAAGGGCGAGGTGATCTACGTCCGCGGCTCGGTGGCCGAGCTCGAGGACCACGCCCGCTACGTCGACGCGGCGCTCGAGCAGTGGGGCCGCATCGACCTGCTGGTGAACAACGCCGGCGTCGCCCCCAGTGTGCGCGCGGACATCCTCGAGGCCGAGGCGGAGAGCTTCGACCGGGTGCTGGACATCAACCTGCGCGGCCCGTACTTCCTCACGCAGCGGGTCGCCAACGCGATGATCGCCCAGCGCGGATCGATCGAAGGCCTCCCTGCGCAGCCTGTCGGCACCATCATCAACGTGTCCTCGGTCTCGGCGACAGCCGTCAGCACCAACCGGGGCGAGTACTGCATCTCGAAGGCCGGCGTCGGCATGGCGACCCAGCTCTGGGCCGTGCGCCTCGCCCCCGAGGGGATCCTCGTCTACGAGGTGCGCCCCGGCGTGATCGCCACCGACATGACCGCCGGCGTGCAGGCCAAGTACGACGCGCAGTTCGCCAACGGCCTTGCCCCCATGCCCAGGTGGGGTACACCCGCCGACGTGGCGGGCGCCGTCGTCCAGCTCGCCGCCAAGAAGATGCCGTACTCGACCGGTGACGTGATCACCGTCGGCGGCGGCATGCAGATCCCGACCCTGTAGGAGCGCACCGTGACCACGCCCCTCGACGACGAGACCAACCCCGGGCTCGAGCCCGCGCACCTGGAGCAGACGGACAAGGTGGTGCTCGGCGATCCGTCGGAGGCGCCCACCGTCACCATCGCCGGGCACGCGATCCCGGTGGTCGCGGCGAACACCGTGGTGGTCGGCACCGGATCGGCCGGCTACTGCGCCGCGGACCGACTGTGGGAGTTCGGGCAGACCGACGTGGTCATGGTCGCCGACAAGATCAACGCGGGCTCCTCGCGCAACGCCGGCAGCGACAAGCAGACGTACTACAAGCTCACCCTCTCCGGCGGCGACGACGACTCGGTCCACGAGATGGCACACACGCTGTTCTCGGGCGGGGCGATGGACGGCGACAACGCGCTCGCCGAGGCCGCGCTCTCCGCGCGGGGATTCCTGCGTCTGTGTGACCTCGGGGTGCCGTTCCCGCAGAACCGGTACGGCGAGTTCATCGGCTACAAGACCGACCACGATCCGCGCCGCCGGGCCACCTCGGTGGGGCCGTACACCTCGCGCTCGATGGTCGCGCAGCTGGAGAAGAAGGTCGCGCGCAACGGCACACCGGTCTATGACGAGTGCCGGGTGGTGGATCTCATTCGAGAGCCCGACGGCGGGGGGATCGCTGGTCTCCTCGTGTTCCGTACGGATGTGAAGCCGGGTTCGGACCAGAGCCCCTACCTGCTGTTCCGCTGCACCAACATCGTGTACGCGACCGGCGGCCCTGCGGGCATCTACGCGACCCGCGTGTTCCCCAACGGTCAGTGGGGCGCGAGCGGCGCCGCCTACCGCGCGGGCGTGCACGGCAAGAACCTCACCGAGTGGCAGTTCGGGCTCGCGTCGATCAAGCCGCGCTGGAACGTCTCGGGCACCTACATGCAGGTGATCCCGCGCTTCATCTCCACCGACGCTGACGGCAACGACGAGCGGGAGTTCCTCACCGAGGCGATCGGTGACTACGGCCGCATGATGAGCATGGTGTTCCTGAAGGGCTACCAGTGGCCCTTCGACATCCGCAAGGCACGTGACGGGTCCAGCCTCATCGACCTGCTGGTCTATCGCGAGACGGTATTGCGCGGGCGTCGGGTCTTCCTCGACTTCAGGTCCAACCCGGTGCAGGAGGAGTTCGATCCTTCAGCTCTGTCACCCGAGGCGCACGAGTACCTCGAGCGCGCCGGCTGCCTGTTCGGCACGCCGATCGAGCGGCTGCGGCACATGAACGAGCCCGCGTACCAGTTCTACCTCGGCAAGAACCCGTACGTGGACCTGGAGAAGGAGCTCCTCGAGGTCGACGTGTGCGCCCAGCACAACAACGGCGGCCTGCTCGTGGACGCGTGGTGGCAGTCGAACGTGCCGGGGTTCTTCCCGGTGGGCGAGGCCGGGGGAGCGCACGGCGTGTACCGCCCGGGCGGCGCCGCTCTCAACTCAGGCCAGGTGGGTGCGACCCGCGCTGCCCGCTTCGTCTCAGCAGCGCGCACCCAGGACCCGATCGACGAAGCCGCGTTCACGGCGGCCGCCGAGGCCGTGGTGAGCGACGCCGTCGGGCTGGTCGCGAAGGCGACCGAGCGGGCGGCTTCAGGTACGCCCGACAACACCGGTGACCTGCTGCGCGACATCCAGGTGCTGATGAGCGCGAAGGCGGGGCCGGTGCGCAGCGCCGACTCGATCGACGAGGCGCTCGAGCAGGTGCACGAGTGGCTGGCTTCCTACGACGACCTCATCAGTGCCGACGGCGGCTCTCGCCGGTCGATCAACCGCACCTTCCTGGTGCGGGACATCTTGGTGACGTCGTACGTGTACCTGAGCGCGATGAAGGATTACGTGCAGCACGGCGGGCGGTCGCGCGGCTCGGTGCTGTACACCGATCCTTCAGGCGACCTCCCTCAGGTGGGGTAT
>NZ_JBMDXJ010000234.1:0-2751 GCF_048594945.1 Pseudactinotalea sp.
CGGCCAGCTCGACGGCGGTGCGTTCCTTCACCGGACCGGTCGCACCGGTCGTCCGGTCGAGGGTGTCGTCGTGGATCACGACGGCGGCGCCGTCCTTCGCCCGGTAGGTGTCCAGCTCGATCCCTTCCGCACCGATCTCGATCGCGCGCGCGAACGCCGCGAGCGTGTTCTCGGGCAGCTCGATCGAAGCGCCTCGGTGTGCGTACACGTCCATCTGGGATCCCGTCGTCAAGCTCGGCCGGCAGTCACTGGCGACGGTAGATGACCGACATGAACCGGCAGCAGCGCCCCCGTGAACGCCGAGTCAGTGCCTCCCGGGCGAGTCAGTACCGCGTGCCGTACTGTCTCGCCCAGGAGGCACTGACTCGCACGCCGGCGACGCTCGGCTGCTCGCTCGGGCGCCGCGGGCACATCTCCGACCGTGGGCGGTGGCGGGGGCATGGCGTGTCGGACACGATCGAGGCATGACGAGCCAGCCCGACGCCGCAGCCGCGCCCAGCGGTGCCCGTGCCGCGTTCCCGAGCATCGACTGGCTCACCGTGGCGCTGGCCGCAGTGGTGGCCGCGTTCCTGGTCGCGACGCCGGGCACCGCGCCGGACGTCGAGCGTTCGATCGGGTTTACACCGCAGTTCGGCTACGTGATCGCGGCGGGTGTGGTGGCCGTGGCCGGCGTCGCGCTCGCTCCCCGATGGCCGGTGGCGGCGACGCTCGGGATGCTCGCGCCGTTCCTCGGGCTGCTGTGGTTCCGGTGGTTCATGTGGGGCTGGTTGCTGGCGCTGCTGGCGGCCACGGTCGCGGTCACGTACCGCCGGGGGTGGCGCCACGGTGCCGTTCCCGCTGCCGGTTCCGCCCTGATCGCACTCTGGTACTGCACCACCGACGTCGTCGCGTTGCTCCCGATAGGCCCGGTGACCTCGGGCGCCGAGGCCGGCGAGGGATGGATTTCCCTCGTGGTGTACCTCGTGGCGATCGTCGCCGTCTTCCTCACCGCAGGCGCTGTGCGCCTCTCGCACAGCGCGACTGAACGCCAGCGCGTGGCGACCCGCGAGAGCGAGGAGGCCACCGCCGTCGCCACTCTCGCCGCGGAGCGGGCACGCATGGCGCACGACCTGCACGACGTCGTCGCCCATCACATCTCGCTCGTCGCGGTTCGGGCCGAGAGCGCGCCATTCCAACAGGACCTCGACGCGCCCGCTCGGCAACTGCTGGCCGACATCGGCGATGACGCCCGCGCCGCGCTCGCCGAGCTACGGCACGCGCTCGCGGTGCTGCGCCGTACTGACGACGAGCCAGCCGCCACGCGGCCGCAACCGACCGCCACCGAGATCGAGGAGCTGCTCGAGCAGGCGCGGTCAGCAGGGCAAGAGATCGAGCTGGCCGGCGAGTGGGGCACCGTTCCTGCGGCTGCCGGCTACGTGCTCTACCGCGCAGTCCAGGAGGGACTCACGAACGCGCGCCGCCACGCACCCGGTGAGAAGGTGACGATCACGCGGACGCGCGGTGCCGCCGTCGTCGGCCTGGAGATGGCCAACCGAACGGCCGCGCCCGGAGGCGCGTTCGCACCCGGTCGAGGTCTGCTCGGCATGGGTGAGCGGGTCGCCGCGCTCGGTGGGTCGCTGCAGGCGGGAGTGCTCGACGGCGTGGCGACGTTGGTCGTGTCTCTGCCTTCGGGTGAGGACCAGCGTTGATAACCGTCGTGGTCGCAGACGACCAGGCGCTCGTGTGCGCGGGGTTTGCGTCGATCCTCGATGCGGCCACCGACCTGCGGGTGGTGGGAACGGCCGGCGACGGCGCCGAGCTCCTCGAGCTGGTGGCACGGACCGAGCCGGACATCGCCGTCGTCGATGTGCGAATGCCCGTGATGGATGGGATCCTCGCGACCGAGCGGATCACGGCCGACCATCCGGCGACCAAGGTGCTGATCCTCACCACCTTCGACCTCGACGAGTACGTCTACGACGCGCTCCGCGCGGGAGCATCCGGGTTCCTGCTCAAGGACACCACGGCGGTTCGGCTGGTGGAGGCGGTGCGTCTCGTGGCCGATGGCTCCATGCTGCTCGGGCCGACCGTCACGAGGCGACTCGTCTCGGACTTCACGCACCGTGAGGTCGAGGACGTGCCCGGGGTGGCTGAGCTGACGCCGCGCGAGCGGGAGGTCCTGGTCGCGATCGGAAGTGGGCTCTCGAACCAGGAGATCGCCGCCGAGCTCTGGATCGCCGAGGCGACAGTGAAGTCGCACGTGGGGGAGCTGCTCCGGAAGACGGGCAGCCGGGACCGGGTCCAGTTGGTGCTGGCTGCCTTCCGCGCGGGTCTGGTCAGCCTCGACTGACGGTCGAGCCTGACTCGGCGGGGTCAGCGCGCAGCGGATTAATCACAGGCGCTTGACAATTAAGGGCCTGCTCCCGCACGATGGCCGCCACGGACTCATCCGAAGGAGCTGAGATGGCCGACGGCCGGACACCGACGTTCACTGACACGACCACCGCCGCCCCCGCGGCCACCACCACTCAGGCGTGCCGGTCGTGACGACGACCACCGCCCGCGAGAACGACGAGCAGGACGACACCCGCACCCGTCCACACCGTGGTGCCGGCAAGTCGGGCCGACCCGCGCCTCGTCCGGGTCAGGGGTGGTGGGCGCGGTTGCGTCGTGATCATCCGGTGTTGTTGTTGGCGTTGCCGGGTATTGCGGTGGTGGTGGTGTTTCAGTACATCGCTTTGGGTGGGAATGTGATCGCGTTCCAGGATTATC